>JBDUBY010000437.1:0-3672 GCA_040003735.1 Parafilimonas sp. | reverse complement strand
AACGCATTTAAATCTGTTGCTTCTTTTTGTCCTTTGCTTGTTTGTGAATGTTGCAGCATTCCTTTTACAATTGCATCGGCACGCTTGCCGTGGTGATTTATTTTTTCTTCGTTAGTTTTTATATCATTTGATATTTCAATTGCCTCATCAATCTTACCGGCTTTTAATTCCTGTTGTAATTCATCAACTAATTCTTTATTCACTTCAGAAAAATTATTTACAAAGTTTAATGGGTTTTGTATTTCATGGGCGATGCCTGCAGTAAGTTCACCAAGGCTGGCCATTTTTTCACTTTGTATAAGCTGGGCTTGTGTTGATTTTAAATTTTCAAGCGATTGATTTAATTCAGTGGTACGCTCCGTTACTTGTTTTTCTAATGTTTCATTTTGTGCAGAAAGTATTTGTTGCTTCTCGTTTGATAGCTGTTCTACTTCACTTAACTTTTGCCGCAGGGATTGACTGGTTTTTGCAAAATCATAACCTAAATAAATAGCCAGGCTTAAAGGACCAATCATAAAAGCGAAAGGTGCATATGTTTCGATATTCGGAATATGAATGATAGAAAAATTAGAAAGCAGGCTAAGTGTCCAATAAATTAAATCAATCCCCATAAAAAACAAAATGATGCCCGCACCTGTCCTGTTAGTTCTTAAAGATTTAATACTTACTCTTAATATATCAATCAAAGCCAATATGCCAAGTAACGGGCTTATGATATCACCAGTTATAAAAATTGGGGATGGAAAACTTATAATTCCTAAAAAAAATATTAACCAGAAAAACCATCCGAATTTTTCATTGAATATTTTATAAATGCAATAAAGAAACAGCAATAGATAAATGGCGGTTGAACTAATTGCAAGTAATCCAATTTTAAAGGATGGTGCATGAGCATATAAATATGCCGAATTAAGAATTAAAAACAATGAAAAGAAAAAGCTTAGTAAAGAAAAGTATAAGTTTATTTTTTGCTTGGGGAAAAAAATGAAAAATGAAAAATAGAGCACAAATAAAACGCTTGATACACCTATTGCAATATTAATCCTGTTGCCATATGACCTGTAGTAGTGAACGATATTATCTTCCTCAGCA
The DNA here is from genome assembly GCA_040003735.1 of Parafilimonas sp. GTDB lineage: Bacteria > Bacteroidota > Bacteroidia > Chitinophagales > Chitinophagaceae > Parafilimonas. The sequence continues at coordinate 2,580 of JBDUBY010000437.1, read as the reverse complement.
TTGTTAACTGTACTTACCCATACCTCCAAGTTTGTTTTTAAAGGATTCATGTAGATTGGATATTTGTTCGGTAATACTGCAAAACGGATCGCTAATGTTTGCACAGTATTATGCAGAATAGGAAAAGAAAGGTTTTTAAAGTTAGGACTATAATATTTCACTGAGTCAGGATTTGAGCTTACAGTTCCGAGTTGTTGTATCAATTTTCCATCTAAGTATACTTGCGAAGCACCGGTTTGATAGATACGCATTACAAGCTGCTGATTCAAACTGCTGTCCGTTATAAAATGTAGCCGTAACCATACAATACCGCTTTTAGGAATTTTCGTTGAATCATATAAGTTTTGAAAAAGTGTAACAGGTTGCCATGATGAATCATCAAAATCTGCCTTTGCCCAATTTAAATTATCACCTGCTTTAAACTTCCAGCCTGAATCTAAAGCAATCCAGCCGCTGGCAAATTTTGTGTTTATTTCTTTTTTTGAATTAAGCTCAAAAACACTGGTCTTTTGCGCAAAAACAGCGATTGGGAAAAGTAATAAACCAATAAAAAAATATTTCATTATTAAATGTCTTTTGCTGGTAACTGAATTGTAAATGTTGAACCTACGTTTTCTTTGCTTTCCACTTTAATTGTTCCATTATGTTCTTTAGTGATGATATCGTAAGCTAAACTCAATCCCAATCCTGTTCCCTGACCGGTTGGTTTTGTAGTAAAGAATGGCTGGAAAATTTTATCAATTATATTTTGCGGAATGCCGTTGCCGTTATCCTCAACTCTTATCTCAACCTTATCATTTATTTTTTTTGTTTGAATTGAAACAGTTGGTTGATAATTTTTATCAGCAGCTTTAATTTTTTCATTCACTGCATAAAAAGCATTATTAACTAAGTTTAATAACACTCTCCCAATATCCTGCGGAACGATATTTATCTTACCAATGGTTTCATCAAAATCAATTTTAAAATCTGCATTAAAGTTTTTGTCTTTTGCACGCAGGCCATGATAACTCAATCTTAAATATTCATCACACAAAGCATTAATATCTGTTGGTTCTTTTTGCCCTGAATTTTTTCTTGAATGCTGCAACATTCCTTTTACAATTGCATCGGCACGCTTGCCGTGATGATTTATTTTTTCTTCATTAGCTATAACATCTTTTGCAATTGCTTTTGCATCATCAAAATTTCCTTTTTCTATTTCATCATTTAACTCAACAAGCATTTCTTTATTTACTTCACTAAAATTATTCACGAAGTTTAAAGGGTTTTGTATTTCATGTGCAATACCTGCGGTGAGCTCGCCAAGGCTTGCCATTTTTTCACTTTGTATAAGTTGTTGTTGGGTTGATTTAAGCTCATGTAAAGTGTTTTCAATTTTTTCTTTTTGTTTATGCAATACATTATTGGCTTTTTTTCTTTGAAGATTGTTTCTATACAGAATTAAGGCAATAATTATAATCACCAGCAAACCACCGAGGAGCGCATATAACCTTACTTTATTTTTATACTGCAATTTTTCCTGTTCAATTAATTGCTGGCGATTTTGTTCACGAATATCAATTGCCTGTAACTGTTTAACTTTATCAGCGCTATAAATAGTGTCTTTGGTGGAAACAAAAAGCTTGAAATATTTAAACGAGCTATCCAACGGTCCGATATTTTCGTAAGCCAGGTAAATGTTTTGATACGAGCGCAATAACAGACGGTCAAATTTACCTTTTAAACAAAAAGGGATTGCAAGAGTTGCATAATATTTGGCGCTATCAAATTGCTTTTTTTCATAATAGATTTTTGAAAAATCATTTAATACGAAACATGCATCAAGGCGACTATAATCTTTTGCGATGAGGAAACTTTCTCTTAAATATGGAATAGCCTCATCATACTTTTTTTGTGATAAATAGGATTCTCCGAAGGTGCTGGTAGTTCTGCAAAGGATAATCGGATCATTTAAATTTCGTGCAATGGCAATAGCTTTTTGACCAAAGACAAAGCCAGAATCCGAAAACCCATATTCGGAATAATCAGAGCTTAAATTATTATAAGCCAATGCTAATTCATAGTCGTCATTTAATTGTAAACTTAATTCCAGTGTTTTTTTATCATAATAGATTGTTTTGTTCTCATCGCCGGCAGCATAATAAGCATAACTTAAATGCCTGTTGGTAACCATTACGCCATAAGCATCTTTTCTTTTTTCAAAGATTGATAACAATGGAAAAAGTTCATTCAGCGCTGCGTTATATTCACTCGCCCTCGACAATTGCCTGCAAATAGCAAGATTTGTGTAATTTTCTGCGGAGCTATTATTTTTACTTTGAAAATAGTTCTTTAAAGTGATCAGTTCGTTCAGAAGCTGATCATCATTTAAAATAAGTTCAAAATATCTTGTAAGTATCCTGCCTTTTTCAGAATCTGTTTTTGCAGTATTGAACCTGACTTTAACACTATCCGGAAGCGGCTGAGCATTGATAATTAAACATGAACAGGCGAATACAAGCAGAAGAATATATCTTTTCATATTAACTATAAATATTTGGTAACTGTATCAAAAATGTTGTTCCCTCCCCATCTTTA
>JBDUBY010000353.1:0-3708 GCA_040003735.1 Parafilimonas sp. | reverse complement strand
CTGTAATGAAAAACAACACCATCATATTTGCAACAAACAATCAGCATAAGGTTGAAGAAATGCATTTAATCATTGGTGATCGCTTCAATATTATCACATTAAAAGAAGCCGGGATTGATATTGATATTCCCGAACCACACGATACCATCGAAGCTAATGCTTCTGAAAAATCACAAACTATACATCGGCTTACAAAACAAAATTGCTTTGCAGATGATACCGGCCTTGAAGTGGAGGCGTTGCACGGAGAACCCGGTGTAAAAAGCGCCAGGTATGCAGGAGGTGACAGGGATTTTGATGCAAATGTTGAAAAGCTGCTAAACAATCTCAGGGAAATTAAAGACCGCAACGCACGGTTTAAAACCGTTATTTCTTTAATGTGGAATAGCAAAGAATATTTGTTTGAAGGCATTATACAAGGCACAATAATTTATGAGCGCAAAGGTAAAAACGGTTTTGGTTACGATCCCGTTTTTGTGCCCGAAGGCAGCAATAAAACTTTTGCAGAAATGGAACTGGCTGAAAAAAATATCTTCAGTCACCGCCGTAAAGCAATGGATAAATTAACCGCATTTTTGAAACAGCACTAATGGAAAGAATAAAAGTAAACCTGCCGCAGCAGTTCAGTTTTTCAACCAATATAAAGATCCGCATTACCGATCTGAATTATGGCGGCCATGTTGGCAACGATAGTTTTCTTTCTTTGGTTCATGAAGCGCGGCAACAGTACCTGCATCATTTTGGGTATTCTGAATTGCATATTGAAAACACTTCTTTAATAATGGCTGATGCCGCTATTGAATTTAAAAAAGAGTTGAATTATGGTGATGAAGTAAAGATTTCGGTTGCAGCCAGCGGTTTCGATAAATATGGATTTGATATTTTCTACAAGCTTGAAATAATTGGTAACAACACTTTTGTGCTTGCGGGCAAAGCAAAAACCGGGATGCTGTGTTACGATTATCAAAACAAAAAACTAATGAGCGTACCGGAAAAGTTGAAGGAAACATTACTGCAATAGCATTAATAAAACTGGCTCCAATTATTCTTTCTTGAATTCAGTTATTGTTTTATAAAAAAAACAGCACTTTTTCCATTACTATTCTCTGCAACTAAATAATAGAATCCATTTTTTAAATTGCTGATATTACATGAATAATTCTCACTTGTTACAGAAAGCTTTTTAAACACATTGCCGTTACGATCGGTTATTGTAAGTAATGTTGGTGCGTTTGCATCAAGCCCGCTTATCTGTAAAAAATTATTGGCAGGATTTGGAGATATTTTTATCTTGTTTACAATTGAAATGTTTTGCGCATCACTTTTCTTTGCGCCAGCCTCATTCAAATACCTTGCAAGTGCAAAAACACTTTTATTAAACTGTTTTATGTCTGCATCACCTAATGCTATAATTTTTTCATCAGGTTGTAATAATACTTTTTTTGCATAAGAATATTGCCTGTTGCTAAAGTTTTCAAAGCTTGTTGTTAGCTTTCCGTTGTTACCAAAAGTTGAATCCGGTTTTCCATTAGCATTATATCTTACAAGCGCAAAATATGCAGGCCGGGTTCCGCCACCTAACACCTGAGATTCACCTGCGGCAATAATCTTTCCATCAGTTTGTATTACCAGTGAATTAACAAAATCATTACCGCCTAAAATAGTGCGGGTTACACCATTCACTCCAAACGAAGAATCAATAGTTCCATTTTTAGTAAACTGAACTATTGCAAAATCTGTAGGTGCTGCATAGCTATCTTCCAATCCGCCGCCTACAATAATCTTCCCGTTTTTTTGTACTGCAATGGCGTTTACAATTGAAAACAATTGGCCATGGAATCGTGCATTCGCAATTCCTTTTTCACCAAATGATACATCTGGCTGGCCATCTGAAGTAAGCTTTATTACAATAAAACTGATGATGCTGTCGTAATAACTTTTATAAGAATAACCGGCAACTAATATTTTTCCATCGGTTAGCAAAGTAATATCTGCAGCATTACATCCCAATCCGGGCTTTAAAAACTTTGTACCGTTGTTGTTGAAAGATGAATCAGGTTGTCCATTGCTTTTAAAACGGGCAATCACAATACCAATTTTAGGATCGGAAGAAGAACCCCGGGATAATGAGCCTGCAACAACAATTTTTCCATCAGGTTGTACAGCTATAGAAGTACCAACTAAATTATTCTTTGGAACATCTATTAACGCAACACCCTTTTTTCCAAATGACGAATCAATGCTGCCATTGTTTGCAAAACGTAAAACAGACAAGCTTTGATGATTTGTATTACCGGAATAACCTGTTGCCACAATTTTACCATCCTGCTGTAGCGCCACTGCAGTTATTTCAGATGATTTTGCATCAATCTGAAAAGTACTAATTCCATTTACTCCAAATGAAAAATCAAGGTGCCCATTTGTTTTATAACGCACAAGAGTATTACGTAAAGGATAGCCAGAACTTCCTACAGCAATAATTTTTCCATCAGGTTGCAATGCCCCGCTATTAAGATAATCCGGTTGAGCGGATACATCTGTAATTACCTGGCCATTTTTTCCGAAAGAAGAATCAAGATTGCCGGTTTGGGAGAATGATACATTACAAATTGTAAAAACAGCAAAGCATAAGGAATAAAATTTTTTCATACGGCGGTTTTAAGTCTTGCACAAAGTTAAATGCTATTTATACATTTCAATCGTCGTTTCACCGTCGAATTTTGTTGTCCGGCATTGTCTCGTTTAAGCGAGACGATTCATTGAAACTATCAACATCTTTCAATGAATAAGCTTTACAAATTGTTACTTATCGTGCATTTATACAGCATCGTCCTCTTCGAGAGATGATGCTGGACACTGAGAAAGTGTCAATATATACCTTAATTGCAAATTACTTTTTCACTGGCGTTAAGTGTGTTAATACGCAAAGCCATTTACTGTCTTCTTTTTTATAAACGTCTGTAATCCACTCGTCCGCTTCCATTTGTTGTCCTTGCCAACTTCCTGTATTTTGTCCTCGTCCTGTTACCAAAGCAATGTCGCCGTAAACCTTAACTCTCAATATTTGTTTGGTCATTGTTTCGTGAGAAAGTAAGCCTTGTTCAAGCACTTTAAAAAAACCTTCCTGCGGAATTATTCCACCTTTACTGTCAACAAGAACCCAATCTCCTGTAACACACTTTTTGATTTCATCAACCTTGTTGGTTATAACTGCTTTATTGAAGTTGTCTTCAACTTTTTGAAATTCTGAAATTAATTGTTCGTCTGTCATAATTGTCTTCTTATTGCTGGATGTCGTTTTACAATTCTGACTAACGTTAAAAAACTTCAATGATTATGAAGTTATTATAAATCCAACGTCTTCAGGTTTAAGTTCCAATTTAGCAATGTTTCGTTTCATTTTTTCTATCACCCGTATTTTTCTTTTCTGGTCCAGGAACAGATAATCTGTTGGCGGCTTATAAGCCATATGCTTGGATATCATATTCCATATTATCACTGCAAGTTTACGGGCTGTAGCGCTCACTGCTGCTGTTCTTCCTCTGCGATATGCTACTCTTGTAAAAAAGCCGGATAGATGCGTATCTTTTAAATTACCAATAGCATTTGCTGCATTCCGTAACGCAATTTTTAGTCGGTTACTTCCCTTAGGAACTTTGTTGCTTAATACTTTGCCCCCTGATATTTTATTATTGGGTGCCAGCCGCA
>JBDUBY010000223.1:0-3716 GCA_040003735.1 Parafilimonas sp. | reverse complement strand
TGTATTTCTTCTTTTGATAAAGGATCATGATGATAAGGCATTCTGTCTTCAGGGTCGTTAGACGTAATGCGGCGAATCAATTCACTGTGTTCAACATCGCCGGGAATGATGGCATATTTGCCGGACTTATTTTTTTTCAAAGCCCAGTCACGAAACAATAAACTAAAGTTTGCCTGCTGCCTTACTCCACCATGACAGGTGATACATTTTTTATTGATGATGGGTTTTACCTGTGTGTTGAAATCTATTTCCTGGTGGGAAGTAGATAGCGTAAATGAAGTGATTGCAATAATTAATATTGCAACAATGAGTATAATTTTTTTGTTACGCAGGAACTTCATTACTAATCGTTGGAGGGAATAAAGATAGAAATTAGACTTCGTATTAATTTCTTTTGAAAATGCTTATTTGTTTTTTAAATTAAAATGTATTGTTACTTTCTTTTCTTGAAAAAAGAAAGTAAACAAAGAAAGTTCAAGACAAACCAGAAGGGTCCGCCCGTTTTGTCTTGCCAGCGTCTCCCTCTGTGTTGCTTGTTTTATTTTTACTGGCTTGTTTTTATTTAATCATATTGCAAGTCTTTGTTTTTTATGCATCTCGTTTTAAAAGCAAGATTAATTATTCACCGGCGCTGCCTACGCTTCTTTGAAAAAATAGCCTTCAGATTTTTTCAATTCTGTCGTTGGCGAAACCGAAGCGCAGAAGGTGCTCGTTCGAGATAACATTTAAGCAACTTTAAATTATTGAATTTAAAAATTGATGATGGTCGAGAAATAATTAAAATGCTAAACATAAACATCAAGGCTCAATTGCTGAAGAGGCGATACTACAAATAAGCTGAAAATAATTATTAGAACAACTAAGCAAAATGTTCGAGCATAGGGCTGTGAACTCAAAGGATTTCGCAGAGCGTATCAATAATTCTGTATCAATACATCAGTCGGAATTTTTAACTTGCGATGCAGTTGACGTATCATATCTATTGACAGTTTTCTCTTTTTATTTAAAATCTCACTTGCACGACTCTGTAATCCTACAACCTTTGCGAGGTCTGCCTGTGTATAATCTAATTGTTCCATCCTGAATTTGATAGCTTCGATTGGGTCTGGAAGCCCAACCGGGAAATGTTCATCTTCATATTTTTCAATAAGAATGCCTAACACTTCCAATTCATCGCCTTGGGATGAACCTTTCTTTGCATCAAAGATTTTTTCTAATCTTTCTATTGCTGCGTTATAATCTTTTTTTGTTTTTATAGGTTTTATTGTCATTGTTTAAATTTTTGTTGCATCAATTTTATCATATTCCGCATGTGTTCCAATAAATCTAATCCATATCATGTGGTAATCATAATTGATCTTTACTATCAACCTGTATTGATTTCCTTTTATATTAAATACAACACGATTACTTGCAAGAAAACTTGCGGTTGAATATTCTTTCTTTATGTCTTTCGTATTTTTCCATTTTGCTTTACTTGCCTCCTGAAACCATGATTTTAATTGTTGTTCACAATCTGCATGCTTTTGCCAAAACTCACGAAGTATCTTTTTCGCAATTACTCTCAACTGACGAATTTTATCAAAGGTATTAAAATTTCCCGATATGGGATATTTAATTAAATTTGCTGAATTGCTGTGATTTTGAGAAGTATGATAAGGACCGCTATTCATTTATAAAAATAATCAGTAATAGAAACGCTGCTGATAAAATTTTAATATCTTTAAAATTGCATGCGGCCTGATTGCAAATTGATTTTATTTATTAATTATGTCTAATGAGAATTGTTTAAAAACTACATTATTCATTTAAACCGGGCTGCTATGAAATTACTTGCACTTATAACAATTACTGCTGTACTCCTCTACAGCTTTACACATATTCACACAACAACTGCTCCGCGCATTGATATAGCTGCCCGTGAAAAAGCATTGAATAAAAAAAGACTTTTTACGATTGGTTGCAGCCCTGATCTTAATTATTTTAATCCTGATGATTCAATCAATACCATTCCGTTGTTGCAGGGTTGGGGCAATTACCGCATGCCGGTAACAGCAAACAATGATAGTTCAAAAATATATTTTGAACAGGGTATCAATATGTATTATGGCTTTCATATAATTGAAGCTTTGGCATCGTTTGATAAAGCAACCAAATTTGACAGCACATTCGCAATGGGTTATTGGGGAATGGCATTATCGTACGGACCAAACATCAATGACTTTGGTTACAGCGCTTCGCCTGAAGCAATTATCGCCATGCATAAAGCAAAAGATTTGAGTGGTAATTGTACTGATGTGGAGAAAGCTTTGATTGATGCCATGCAGGTTCGTTACACAACAGATACAACGCAAACGCGGGAGCATTTAAACCAGTTGTATGTTGATGAAATGAAAAAAGTATATGCCAAATTTCCTGAAAGTATTGATGCAGGAACTTTATATGTTGATGCTTTGATGCAGCAGCATCCGTGGGATTTATATACCAAAACCTATCAGCCAAAACCATGGACGCCGGAAATTGTAAACACACTTGAAACGATCTTAAAAAAATCACCTGATCATCCGGGCGCATCGCATTATTATATTCATGCAGTTGAAGCTTCTGCTCATCCTGAAAAAGCAATTCCTGTTGCCGAAAATCTTGTTTCATTAATGCCGGGCGTTGCGCATGTTGTGCATATGCCTTCACATATATTCATTCGTTCAGGCTACTATCAACAAGGTGAAATTGCCAATGAAAAAGCAGTAAAAGGTTATTATGATTATTTAAGCAAATACGCTCCTGTGGTTAATAATTCACCACTGTATTTAATTCATAACCTGCACATGCAGGCAACCTGCGCTAATATGGATGGAACGTTCGCCATTGCCATGCGATCATCCATTGATTGTAAAAATAGTTTTGATAGCAGCTGGCAGGCTATACGCGGGTATTTGGGAGGATTTATTCAATATGTTTATATGACGCCTTACTTAACAATGATACGGTTTGGGAAATGGGATGATATTTTAAACACACCTGAAAACCCATCAACATTTGTATATGCAAACTTGCTATGGCATTATGGGCAAGGATTGGCTTACGCAAGAAAACATGACTTTGAAAATGCAAAAAAACAATTAGATTCATTGCAATATGATTTGTTGAATGAAGAATTAAAAGCACCAGCACCGGGTTATGCAAACCCTGCAATTAACGGGGCAAATGTTGCTGATAAAATTTTGCAGGGTGTGATAGCAGAAGAACAAAATGATTTGTCTTCATCCATTACATTATTACAACAAGCTGTTTCAACGGAAGATAGCATGATTTATAACGAACCAAAAGATTGGGTTCATCCTTCAAGACAATATTTAGGAAGTGTGTTATTAAAAGCAAAAAAATATTTTGATGCCGAAAAAGTATATAAAGAAGACCTCGTAATCAATCCACACAATGGATGGAGTTTAACAGGGCTTGAAATCGCTTTGGATAAACAAAATAAAAAAGCAGAAGCTGCTAAAATTAAAGCTGAAGCATCAACTGCATTTGCAAGAGCCGATGTAAAAATTCCTGATTCTGTTTTTTAGATTTAATCGATTCATTATTGAAAAACTATGTTATAAAATATTTGAACGAATTTGCTATTTTGCATCACCATCAAACTAAACTAGCTCTAATGAAAAGAAATTTCCTAACCCTTTATGCAATTTTATTACTATGCATTTTTACAT
>JBDUBY010000070.1:0-3721 GCA_040003735.1 Parafilimonas sp. | reverse complement strand
GATGATGACAGTTTTTTTAAAATCAGTAATCTTCCTGACGATGTTAAAAACAACAAATACGCTTTTATTGATACTGTAATAGATGGAAAGATTTATGCCAAAGGCGGAACAAAATATTCACTCGAACTGAAAACTTTCAACCCGCAACCAAACGGGTTTCATGGCAATGTATTTTTTTATGTGAATGGGGGCACATCATCTGCAGCCTCATCATTTGCCGGCAATGCAAAGAGTCATCGCCTGGCAACAATTATTGGTGATGAAACTGCGGGATGTTATGTTGGCGGCGGCACAACAAACGGGCTTGACCTTACTTTGCCTAATTCAAGAATCAATGCACATACTTCTATTGTGTATTGCAAATTCGCCACAACCGGCGGAGATAAAGACCGCGGCGTAATTCCGGATTACTATTACAGTCCAACCATTGCTCAGCTAATAGATGGCAAAGCATCCTGGGAGAGTTTTTATAATTTTATTGATAAAATAAATAGTAGTTCTAAAAACTAATAATGAAAAAATTTAAAACTTACTTCCATGCTGCAACTTTTACTAAAAGCATTGCTTTCATTTTCTTCCTTTGTTTGTTAAGCTGTAATACTCAATCACAAGATTCACAGGGCGCAACATTAGAGAAATCTGTTGACAGTTTGGTTGCGCCGCAGTTCAAACAAAATGAACCAGGTGTTTCTATTTTGATAGCAAAGCATGGACAAATAGTTCATGAAAAAGCTTATGGCAGCGCCAATGTTGAATTAAATGTTTCGATGCAACCAGATATGATTTTTAGGATTGGTTCTATTACAAAACAATTTACAGCTATTGGCATTTTGCAATTAGTTGAACAGGGAAAAATTACATTGCAGGACAGTATTCAAAAATATATTCCGGAATTTCCTTCCAAAGATTATACCATCACGATTGAAAATTTATTAACGCATACTTCTGGCATTCCTGATTATTCAAATGGCGATACAACGCACAATCCATATATCGAAAGGCATAATTTTACGCCGCAACAAATCATAAAATATTTTGATTACATGCCGCTGGAATTTAAGCCAGGAACAAAATTTAATTATTCCAATTCCGGTTATGTGTTGCTGGCATACATTATTGAAAAAGTTACAGGTGAAGATTACCATCAATACATGATGAAAAATGTAATCAACCGCGCAGGTTTGCAACATACATTGTTTGATGATGAACATACCATTATTCCAAATCGTGTTGAAGGTTATACACGCGACAAAGGTTTTTTTGAGAACTGCGAATATCAAACAGCATCACTTGCATTTGGTTGTGGCGATTTAATGTCAACCACTGAAGATTTATATCAATGGAATAAAGCGCTGCTTAGTTATAAATTGATAAACAAAGAAATGTTGCAAAAAGCTTTTACGCCTTATAAATTAAGTGATGGTTCTTACACAAATTATGGTTACGGATGGTTTGTTGATAGCTTCGGGATAAAACGAATTCATCATGAAGGACAAGTGAGCGGCTTCACTGCATTTGAAGAATATTATCCCGATAAAGATGTATATGTTTCTATTTTAACCAACCAATTGTCTGGCGAAGACACAACTGATTTCAATGATAAAAGATTCAGATTATTTAATGATATTTTTCAGGTTGCTTTGGGTAAGAAACTAGAAACGGAAGCAACAGTAAGTGAAACATTACTGGATGAATATATAGGTACATACCAGGCAGTAATTAAAAAAAGTGAGACACTTAAAATTTATAAAGAGCAAGGTAAATTATATATGGACCTTTCTAACAAAACAGGCAGGCACATGGTACTACAACCACTTTCCCAAACTTTATTTTTATTACCAGATGTAATGCGTATAAGGTCCACAGCGGAATTTATAAGAGAGAATGGAAAGATAACAAAAGCCATTTTCACGCAGGAAAAACCTTATGAATGGATGAAGATTAAATAGAATTTATTATGAAAAATTTCAAAATCATTATACCAATTATTCTTTTAACTGCTGGATTTCTTACAGCACATGCACAAGCTGATTCAATGTCTCAAAAACTTAATGAATACTTAACATCAGCAAACAAGTTTGATAAGTTTAACGGCAACGCCCTAATTGTACAACATGGAAAAATTCTTTTGCAGAAAAGTTATGGCTATAAAAATTTTGCTGCACAAGTTTTAAATGATTCAAATACAATTTTTCAAATTGGTTCCATCACCAAACAATTTACTGCAACCGTGATTTTAAAATTACAGGAAGAAGGAAAGCTTTCTGTAAATGATAAACTCAGCAAATACTTTCCTGATTTTAAACATGCTGATGAGATAACGATCGAGGATTTACTTACGCATACATCAGGTATTTATAATTATACAGCAGATATTGATGAAGAAGACTCTGATATTACATGTAACCCGATAGCTAATCAATTAGTGCTTGATTTAATGTTTAAACATGATTTGGATTTTAAACCCGGAACACAATTCAGTTATGATAATTCAGGTTATTATTTGCTTGGATTAATTATTGAAAAAGTTTCAGGCAAATCGTATGAACAAAATGTTCGTGATATAATTTTTACGCCATTACAAATGACGCATTCATTATTTGATTTTAAACATTCAGAAGATACGAATATTGCAACAGGTTATCAAACAATAAATGATACAATTCAAAAAGAAGCATCTGCATGGAGATGGGATTCTACAGTTTCTTATGCTGCCGGTGCAATCTGGAGTACTTCAAACGATATATATAAATGGGCGCAGGCAGTTGCAAATAAAAAAATTCTTTCAGCTGAATCGTGGAAAGCTGCACTCACACCGCATTTGGAGCATTATGGTTATGGATTTTTCATTGATACTTTGTATGGAAAAAAGGCGATTGCACATGGTGGAGGAATACCGGGATTTATTTCATATTTATGTTATTTTCCCGATGAAGATGTAACCATTATTTTATTGAATAACTACGGATGGTTCACTGATGATCCGGCAGGAATTAACGCTGATCTTTCGGCAATTATTTTTCATAAACCCTATGAATTAATGAGTGATCATGCAGGCATAAAACTTTCTGATGAAGTTCTAAAAAAATATACTGGGCAATACGATTTTGACAAAAAGCATCATGCTTATGTTACGCTGGAAAACGGCAGTTTACAAATAGAAGCTCCGCAAGGTGGTTTACCAAAATCTCCTTTGTCTGCAAATAATGAAACAAATTTTTACCTCAAAATAATTAATGCGAGAATTGAATTTGTAAAAGATGCAGCAGGAAATATTACCGGACTAATTGCGCATTACAATGGCAAAGATGAAGTTTGTAAAAAAATAAAATAGCAGCAATTTTTCAATTTTAGCATTACTCAAATACATTTAAACTTATTTTTTCCTTCAGGTGTTTAGTAAAAATTTTCAAACATTATTTGCTGAGAGAATTGTACAACCATTAGATATGAAGAATACAGATTTAGGAAATGAAAAAGTTGCTTTGCGTGCAGGTGCCGCATTTAGTACGCCTGAAGAATTACATGCATTTTCTTGAAATGATTGTGAACAAAGGCGCTTATAATGGTAAAAGAATTTTTAAATGAAAAAGTATTTATGAAATGCAAATAAATCGTATTGATAAAAATACAAAGATTGATTACAGCCCCAACGAAGCGGGAAATTTTGGTTACGGTTATGGAGAATGGGTAATGGAGACATCAACTTTAAATAATCTTA
>JBDUBY010000311.1:0-3730 GCA_040003735.1 Parafilimonas sp. | reverse complement strand
ATTAAGTATTCCTGATTTTGAAAAATTTGCAGCACTTGCAAAAGAATATGATTTGCCACTAATTGTTGATAACACTTTTGGGGCTGGTGGCTATTTAATCAGGCCACTTGAATTAGGCGCAAACGTGGTTGTTGAATCTGCAACAAAATGGATTGGCGGTCATGGCACCAGCATTGGTGGTGTTATAATCGATGGTGGAAATTATAATTGGGGCAATGGAAAATTTCCGCAGTTCACTGAACCAAGTGAAGGCTATCATGGATTAAAATTCTGGGAAACTTTTGGAGATAATAACCCGCTTGGTTTACCAAATATTGCATTTGCTATTCGTGCAAGAGTTGAAGGCTTAAGAGATTTTGGCCCTGCATTAAGTCCATTTAATTCATTCTTATTCATACAAGGTTTGGAAACATTAAGCCTGCGTGTTCAGCGCTCTGTTGATAATGCTTTAGAATTAGCGCAATGGTTAGAGCAACATCCGCAGGTTGAATTTGTTTGGTATCCTGGATTGAAAAGCAGTCAATATAATGAACTCGCAAAAAAATATTTACCTAACGGCGCCGGTGGGGTACTGCAGTTTGGTATTAAAGGTGGCATTGAAAACGGCCGCAAGTTCATCGATTCATTAAAACTCATTAGTCATTTAGCAAATGTTGGCGATGCAAAAACATTGGCAATTCATCCGGCATCAACAACGCACGAGCAGTTGAGTGATGAAGAAAGAGAAGCATCAGGTGTGCTGCCAAATCTTGTACGCATAAGTGCAGGCATAGAACATATTGATGATATTAAAGCAGACTTTGAACAGGCTTTCGAAAACGTATTTGCAAAATCTTTGGTGTTGTAATTTTTGTGTTTGACCGGCGGAAGTACTTCGATTGTGCTTCCGTTGTGTCACTCACTTGTACTGCAACAATTCTATGCAGCTAAAGTTTCAAATTTTAAATGTTTCATTGGTTCCAAAGTTGCCAAACTACTAAACCAAACATTGAAACAATGAAACTCTGAAACAGCGAAACAAAAAAATTGATGTCAAAAACATTTACATATAAACATCCTTTCAAATTAGAAAGCGGAGCAATACTAAATGGCTTTCATCTTGCTTATACAACGCATGGAAAATTAAATGCAGCAAAAGACAATGTTGTATGGATATTTCATGCATTAACTGCCAACAGCGATCCTGCAGAATGGTGGGGTGGTTTGGTTGGCAACGACAAATTCTTCGATCCAAAAAAATATTTTATTGTTTGTGTAAATATGCCCGGCAGTTGTTATGGAAGTATTGGTCCGTTTGATGTTACTCCTCAAACAAGTAATTCTTGGTATCATAACTTTCCATGGTTCACTACAAGGGATATGATTCGTGCTTATCATTATTTAAAAAATCATTTAGGTATTGATAAGATACATATTGGTATTGGCGGCAGCATGGGCGGTCAACAATTATTGGAATGGGCGATTGAAGAACCAAAATTATTTGAATATATTTTTCCGATTGCAACAAATGCATTTCATTCAGCTTGGGGCGTTGCATTTAATGCATCGCAACGTTTCGCTATTGAAAATGATGCAACATGGAAAGAGCAAAACGTTGACGCGGGTTTGGAAGGAATGAAAACGGCGCGTTCTATTGCGTTGCTATCGTATAGAAGTTATGATACATATAAACTAACACAAAAAATTATTTCTGATAATTTAAAGAGTAAAGAACGCGATGCAGAATCATACCAAAATTACCAGGGCGAAAAATTAGCTAAACGCTTCAATGCATTTAGCTATTATTTTTTAAGTAAAGGAATGGATGCGCATAATGTTGGTCGAAATCGTGAAAGTGCAGAAAATGCATTAGCACAAATTCACGCAAAAGCTTTGGTGATTGGTATTTCAAGCGATTTGTTGTTTCCTTTAAATGAGCAGGAATTTTTAGCGGCACATATTCCACATGCAGAATATCGTGCTATTCATTCACCGTATGGGCATGATGGATTTTTATTAGAATATGAACAGATAGAAGAAGCCATCAAAACTTTTTTATATAATAATGTTGATGAGAAATCATTCGCATCATTACAATCAATTTAAAAATATATGGGCAAGTCAATCAATAATCAATATCATAAAAAATTAGTCATCGGTTTATTTGGATTTGGCGTTGTAGGAGAAGGTTTATACAAAGCGCTTCAACAAACATCTTCACTAAATGCTAGCATAAAAAAAGTTTGTATAAAACATCCGGGCAAAAAAAGAAATGCGCCGGAAGAATTATTTACAACTGATAAAGATGTTCTGCTGAATGATGAGGAAATAAATGTAATTGTTGAAGTGATTAATGAAAGCGAGCCTGCTTTTGAAATTGTTTCTACTGCATTATTAAACGGAAAGCATGTTGTAAGCGCCAGCAAAAAAATGATTGCAGAACATTTACCGCAATTGCTGGAATTACAAAAGCAAACAGGTAAATCATTTTTATGTGAAGCTGCGGCTTGTGCTTCCATTCCTGTTATAAGAAACCTGGAAGAATATTACGACAATGATTTATTGCATTCATTAAAAGCCATTGTAAATGGCTCTACAAATTTTATTCTTACAAAAATGTTTGAAGAAGATTTGGGTTTTAAAGATGCTTTATTGTTAGCGCAACAATTGGGTTTTGCAGAAAGTGATCCATCGCTTGATGTAGATGGCTGGGATGCAATAAACAAATGGATTATTCTTCTTGCACATGCTTATGGAATTGTTGAATATCCAACCAATGTTGTGTTTAATGGTATTCAAAATATACAATTAAGCGATGCTGTTGTAGCAAAAGAAAAACATTACGATATAAAACTTGTTGCGCAGGCAAAAAAATTATTAAATGGAAAAGTTGCTGCATTTGTGTTGCCGCAATTTGTAAAGCATGATGAACCTTTGTCGTTTGTAAAAAACGAATATAACGGCGTTGTAATTGAAAGTTCATTTGCAGATAAACAATTCTTTTATGGCAAAGGTGCAGGCAGTTTTCCAACAGCATCTGCAGTGTTAAGTGATATTGGCGCATTGCGTTATAATTATCGTTATGAATACAAAAAATTATATCATCATATTGTGCCGGAACTAGCAAACGATTTTTATATAAAAGCTTATGTAAGTTTTGATGACTGGAAATATATTCCCAAAGAAAAATTTGAATGGATTGAAGAATGGCACGCTGAAGAAGAGCGCAAATATCTTATTGGTGTTTTGCCTTTTTCAGAATTAAAAAACAATAGTTGGTGGAAAGAAAATAATACTTCGCTTATTCTTTCTCCTGAACCAATAATTGAAGATGTTGAAATAAGAAAACTTAAAAAGAAAAGTTTGGAACTGGCAGGCGTTTAATAAAGCGTTATTGTTTTGTTACTTCAAATACGATGGTTTGTTTTTGGCGGTAGATAACTTTTTTGTCATCTTGAATTGGTTGCCAATCAGGCCCATTTTTTATTACTCTTACTGCTTCCTGGGCTGTACCATAACCTGGATCATTTTCCGCTTTTATTTCGGAAATTTTTCCTGCGTTATCAACTAAAAAACTTACAGTAACGCTCTCATTTATACTTAATAAAGGAGTAAAATCTTCTTCGCTTTTGCAGTTAATTTCTGTAGTTAATTTTCCTGATGAATTATAGAAAAACCAATTACTATTCATTTTATCATCTAAGAACTTTCCTTCAATTAAAGTATTTCCCTGTTTATCATAAAAAACAAA
>JBDUBY010000041.1:0-12670 GCA_040003735.1 Parafilimonas sp. | reverse complement strand
TGGTTATAATAAAGCGCAAACAGTAATTGTACCGATTGATAATAATGATATTTATGATAACATGAAGACGTTTAAAACTGACTTGCAAAATGAAAATAATGTGCAGTCAGTTTCATTAATGTCGGGTGAGCCTGGTGGTTTTTTTGATGGCCATATGTTTGATGTGGAAGGGCATAGTAAACGATGGAACGCACGAACAGAATTTGCGGATTTTGAATTTGTAAAAACACTAGGTTTAAAAATAATTGCAGGCAGAGATTTTTCAGCGCAATTTCCAACCGATACAACAACTGCAGTATTAATAAATAAAACGGCCGCTGCAAAATTAGGATGGACACCTGAACAGGCTGTTGGCAAATGGATTCAGAATACAGTGCGTGATTCAGCAAAGCGCAGAATTATTGGTGTAGTGGCTGATTTTAATTTTCAATCATTAAAACAAAATATAGATGCATTGGTTATTTCTCCGGCGATGGATAGGAGAGTTGTGCTGATAAAATTAAAAGCGGGCAACATACAATCTGATATTGCCTCCATAAAAAATGAATACAATAAAGTAGCGCCGGCTTATCCCTTTGAATATAAATTTTTAGATCAGCAGTTTGATGATATGTATAAAAAAGATATTCGCCAGCAAACTATTTTATCTGTGTTTGCGGCGCTTGCCATATTTGTGGCGTGCCTGGGTTTGTTCGGATTAGCATCCTTCACCGCAACTAAACGTTTTAAAGAAATTGGTGTAAGAAAAGTATTGGGATCATCCGTAAAAAGCATTGTTGTTTTGTTATCAAAAGATCTGTTGAAACCGGTATTAATAGCCACATGCATTGCTGTACCAATTGGCTATTATATTATGAATAAATGGCTGCAAAATTTTGCTTATAAAACAACATTGAGCTGGTGGATTTTTTTACTGGCAGCATTCATAACATTTGGTATTGCTTTAATTACGGTAAGTATTAAAGCAATAAAAGCAGCAATAGCAAATCCTGTAAAAAGTTTAAGAACAGAATAAAAAATAGGTATAATTAATGGCTGAAGTTATTAGCTCAAACAAAAAATATGATTAAGAACTATTTCAAAATTGCATGGCGTAACCTTACTAAAAACAAAGTATATTCTCTTATTAATATTCTTGGTCTTGCTACAGGAATGGCGGTCGCGATGCTGATTGCGTTATGGATTTGGGATGAACTTACGTTTGACAGGTATCATACAAATCATGAACAACTTGCGCAGGTGATGACCAATTTTATAAGCAATGATGGCAAGATAGAAACGGGCGAGGCAGTGTGTATGCCAATTGGTAATGAGCTGAGAAGTAAGTATGGAAGTGATTTTAAAAATGTGTCAATGGCATCCTGGAATTTTGGGCATGTGCTTACTGTTGGTGATAAAAAAATCACAGGAAATGGTATGTGGGTGGAATCGAATTTTCCATCCATGTTTTCAATAAAAATGGAGAATGGAAATGTGAATGCATTAAAAGCTCCTTCATCAATTTTATTAAGTGCTTCGCTTGCAAAAAAGCTTTTTGGAAGCACCGATGTTTTAAACAAAATGCTAAGGCTTGATAATAAAGATAATTATAAAGTAGCCGGTGTTTTCGAAGATCTTCCTCATAATACTACATTAACCGATACCAAATTATTGCTGCCATGGAATAAATATATAACCACTGAGCAATGGCTTAAAGATGCAGCCACACAATGGAACAATCATTCGTGGCAAGTGTTTGCGCAGGTTGCCGATAACATCAACATGTATAAAGAAACAGAAAAGATAAAAAATATTGTAATGGTGCATAAGGTAGCTGCAACTGATGGTAAAGAGCAGGCAGTATTATTTCCGATGGATAAATGGCGCTTATACAGCGATTTTAAAGACGGAAAAGCAACAGGAGGGAGGATACAATTCGTCTGGCTGTTTTCAATAATTGGTGTGTTTGTATTAATGCTCGCCTGTATAAATTTTATGAATCTATCAACTGCACGCAGCGAAAAACGTGCAAAGGAAGTTGGTATCCGCAAAACAGTTGGTTCTCTCCGCAGCCAGTTAATCGGTCAATTTTTAAGTGAATCCGTTTTAGTAGCGTTTGTTTCTTTTATATTTTCTGTGCTGCTTGTTATTTTATTAATGCCATTATTTAATAAGCTTGCAGATAAAAATATGCAACTACCCTGGGGCAGCCCGGTTTTTTGGTTAACTGCATTAACATTCATGCTTCTTACAGGATTAATTTCTGGCAGTTATCCTGCGTTTTATCTTTCAAAATTTGAACCGATAAAAGTATTGAAAGGAACATTTCGTGTGGGAAGATTTGCATCATTACCACGCAAAATTTTAGTGGTGTTTCAGTTTACTTTTTCAATTGCATTAATTATAGGCACCATTATCGTTTTTAAACAAATTCAATTTGCTAAAAACAGGCCTGTAAATTATAGAAGTGAAGGATTGCTTACAGTTAACATGTCAACACCAGATTTATACGGGCATTACGATGCAATAAGAAACGACCTGCTGGCTACAGGCGTTGTAGATAATATGGGTGAATCTTCAAGCCCAACAACAGGTGTTTGGAGTAACAGGATTGGTTTTAACTGGGAAGGAAAAGATCCAAACTCATTGCCGGTATTTGGTGTAATTGCAGTAACAGAAGATTTCGGCAAAACCATTGGCTGGCAAATAAAAGAAGGCAGAGATTTTTCCAAAGAATTTGCAACAGATAGTTTGGCAATGGTAGTAAATGAATCTGCTGTAAAACAAGTTGGCATGAAGCGGGATATTATTGGGCAAACCATACAGTTAGACGATAAAAAATACCAGGTAATTGGTGTGATAAAAGATATGATAATGGAATCGCCGTACAAGCCAGTTGAGCCAACCGTTTTTTTATATGATCGTAACTGGGCAAATGTAATAACAATAGCTATAAAGCATGGTACACCTGTAACGGCGGCGTTAAGTAAAATAGAAACAGTTTTTAAAAAGTATAATCCTTCCGCGCCGTTTGATTATACTTTTAATGATGAAGATTATGCAAAGAAATTTGCTGATGAACAGCGCGTTGGAAAACTTGCAACCTTCTTTACTGTTTTAGCCATTTTTATTTCATGTCTTGGTTTGTTTGGACTTGCATCTTTTGTTGCAGAACAACGCAAAAAAGAAATTGGTGTAAGAAAAGTGCTCGGTGCATCAACATACAATCTCTGGCAAATGTTATCAAGAGAATTTGCATTGCTTGTAATCATTTCGTGTTTTATAGCCATTCCTTTATCGTGGTATTATTTAAACGGCTGGTTAAAACAATACGATTACAGAACGGATATCTCGTGGTGGGTTTTTATTCTTTCAGGCGCAGGAGCAATGTTTGTTACGGTGATTACAGTAAGCTTTCAATCAATCAAAGCTGCAATAGCAAATCCTGTAAAAAGTTTGAGAACAGAATAAACCGGTAACCATTCTTCTTATGCTTGTACGTACACGTACAAAATACTGTTCGGTTTCGTACACTTTAAATAATTTGATTTCCTAAATCACTTAGCTGCAAAGAGTTTGGGCATTGGCATAACCATTGAAAACTTTTAATAACATAATTGTGCGTTAATGTCATTTCTGGTTTCAAACAGAAATTTATACGTAAAACCGCGTTGCATATCATATAAATCAAAAAGGAAAAAAACTTCTTTATGTTCAGAAATTATCTAAAAATTGCGTGGAGGAATATCAGAAAAAATAAACTTTTTTCTTTTATTAATATTCTTGGTTTGTCTGTCGGACTTACTTGTTGCATGCTGATAACATTGTATATTTTGAATGAAACAAGTTATGATGCTTATCAAAAAAATGCAGATAACATTTACCAGTTAGGTACTGAATTTATTGGTTTGGGTAATTTTAAAAAATTGCCTAACACACCTGCTGCAATGTCGGAAATGATGCAGCAATCATTCCCTGAAATTCAACGAGCCGCGAGACTTGCTCCTTTGTACGCAGAAGATAAAACACTCCTGCAGGTTCACATAACAAACGATGATGTGAAGTCTTTTTACGAAACAAAAGGATACCTGGCCGATTCTACTTTCTTCAGAATATTCACCTACAACTTTATTGAGGGCAATCCTGAAACAGCTTTAAACAATCCTAATACAATTGTGCTGTCTGATGAAATAGCAAAAAAAATATTCGGCAATCAACCGGCACTTAATAAAGTTATTCATATAAGCAGCAGTACAAATGGCGATCATGATTTTGTAGTTACCGGTGTTTTTAAACCAATGAATAAACCATCAAATATTGATGCAAGATTTCTTATGAGTATGGAGGGTGGAAGCATTGAAGATTTCATAAAAAGGCAGGGAGCAAATCTCGCTACCAATAATCTTTTCTACACTTATCTTCAACTAAAACCTGGCGCAAGTGCAGCAAAGCTGCAAGCTAAATTTCCTGCATTTATAGAAAAGTTTGCAGGTAAAGATTTAAAATCGGTTGGATTTAATAAAAAACAATTTCTTATTCCGTTGAAAAAAATTCATCTTAATGAAGATGTAAAAAATAATGTAACAGCAGGCGGCAGCAAAACTTACCTGTATATTCTTGCCTCAATTGCATTGTTCACTTTGTTAATTGCCTGCATCAATTTTATGAATCTTGCCACAGCACAATCTTCAAAACGTTCAGGCGAAGTTGGCATAAGAAAAGTGTTGGGCGCCGAAAAAAAGTTTTTAATAACTCAATTTTTAGGCGAATCTGTTTTAATGAGTTTGGCAGCAATAGCTTTTGCTTTTCTGTTTACTGAATTATTAATTCCTCTGTTTAATACAATTGCTGACAAAAATCTTTCTTTATCGTTTACGAATAATATTGGCCTTATTGCAGTGTTTATCGGGCTGGCAATTTTTACAGGTTTAATAGCGGGAAGTTATCCTGCATTTTACCTGTCGTCATTTATTCCCGTAAAAGTGCTTAAAGGCAAATTTTCAAATTCTCTTTCTGCTGTAATGTTGCGCAAAGGCTTGGTAATATTTCAATTTATTATTTCTGTTGTGCTCATCATCGCTTCAATTGTAATTTCTAATCAAATGAAGTACTTACGTGCTGCTGATCTTGGTTTTGATAAAGCCCAGCAAATAGTTATTCCATTGCGAAGTGTTGCAGCAAAAAACATGTACGCATCTTTCAAGGATGAATTATTAAAACAGTCAGGTATTGATAACGTTGGTGCATCTATTTTTTATCCGGGCATAAGCAATTTTACAGATAATATTTATTTTAAAGATGGCGAAAGCATGCAGGAAGGAAAAGATATTAAAATGAATTATGTAGATACACGCTTTTTGCAAACATTAAATATTAAGCCGGTTGCAGGAAGATTATACTCGCAGGATTATTATACATCAGATACAGGAAACAACGGAATAATTATTAATGAAACGGCAGTTAAAGCATTAGGATTTGCAAATACAAACGATGCGTTAAACAAGAATCTTCATAACATTTTTAATGATCAACAAAGCAATTATAAGATCGTTGGTATAGTAAAAGATTTTCATTTTGAAGACCTGCACACGCCCATTGGCCCATACGGCTTTCTTTTAAATAATCCGTCATCATTCAATTATATGATGGTACATATAAAGTCAGGCAATTTATCTGCGGCGTTACAATCTATTCAAAATACATGGCACAGCCTTAACCCAACCGAGCCTTTCGATTATAGTTTTCTCGATAAAGATTTTCAAAAAAATTATGATGCAGAAAACAAGCTCGCTGCTATTGTTGCGGATTTTACAATTATAGCTATTCTTATTTCATGCTTAGGTTTATTTGGGTTGGCAACATTTAGTGCTGAGCAACGCATAAAAGAAATTGGTGTACGCAAAGTGCTTGGTGCAAGTGTAACAAGCATTGTTGCATTGCTTTCAAAAGATTTTATAAAACTGGTTGCTGTTGCTATTCTTATTGCTTCGCCGCTTGCATGGTTTGTAATGAATAAATGGCTGCAAAGTTTTGCTTACCGCACCAACATTAGCTGGACCGTATTTATACTAACAACCCTGGTGGCATTACTGATTGCATTATTTACAATAAGTTTCCAGGCAGTGCGTGCAGCAATTTCAAATCCTGTAAAAAGTTTGAGAACGGAATAAAAATTAGTTAACAGCAGATAGCCAAAACAAATACTATGATTAAAAATTATTTCAAAACTGCATGGCGCAGCCTTTGGAAAAATAAGACCATTTCACTTATTAATATTATTGGATTGTCTGTTGGTATTACGGCCTCTGTAATAATATTATTATGGGTGCAGAATGAACTGAATTTTGATAATTATCATGCTGATGAAAATAATATTTACAGGCTAACAACAACATTAAAAGAAAATAACTGGACGTGGGAAAGCACAGCTCTGTTAATGGCAGAAGCTGCAAAAAAGAATATTCCTGAAATTGACAAAATAGCGAGGATAAACCCTGATAATCAGCCTGTATTTTATATACATGAAACGCCGGAATATGAAAAGAAGTGCGCTTATACAGATGATGCGTGGTTTGATATTTTTCATTATGATTTTATAAAAGGCAATGCAGCTTCATTCAATCAAAATCCGTACAGCGTAATTCTTACTGAATCTGCAGCAAGAAAATATTTTGGTAACGGGGATGCTTTGAATGCAACAATTCGCATCGACAGTAATAATTACACAGTTAAAGCAATTATTAAAAATGCGCCTTCCAATTCAAGCTTTCAGTATGATGCTTTTTTGCCTTTAAGTGCTTTATTAAAAAATCAGCAGCTAAAAGAAAATGATGAAAACTGGGATAACTTTAACTACATAACTTTTGTAAAACTTAAGCCTAATGCAAACATCTTGGCGGTTTCAAAAAAGCTTACGCATTTAATTCCCGGTAATGAAAAAGAGGAAACATTAATAAGTCTTACAGCTTTAAAAGCAATGCATTTTGAAACTGGTTTGCAAAACTCTGATTTTGTGCAGGGCAACAAAAACACGGTGTATATTTTTAGCATACTCGCATTTGTGCTTTTATTGGTTGCTTGTATTAATTATGTAAATCTTACAACAGCAAAAGCAAGTTTACGCGCAAAAGAAGTAAGTGTAAAAAAGATTATTGGTGCAAAAAGAACACAACTGTTTTATCAATTTATAATTGAATCGCTGCTGGTAAGTTTTATTGTACTTATTACAACGCTCTTTTTAATTCAGCTTTGCTTACCCGCATTTAATTCCATTACCAATAAACATTTTCAATTGTCTTTTACATCCGCTTCAATGTGGCAGGTTATTGGTGTTACTTTATCGGCAGCGTTTATTCTTAACAGCATTTACCCGGCATTGCTGCTATCATCTTTTAAGCCATTAAATGTTTTTAGGGGATTTGCCGTTTTAAAAGTGAAAGACATTTATTTTAGAAAAGCTTTAGTGGTAATGCAGTTTACCATTTCTGTAATACTGATAGCTGCTACAATCATCATTTATAAACAGCTGAATTTTATTCAGCAAAAAAACCCGGGTTATAATAAAGAACAGGTGGTGGCTTTCCCGTTACCATTTAATGTTGATCAGGATAAGAAGGCCGCTTTAATAGAAACAATAAAGCATCAATTACTAACATCCGGTAATATCTTAAGCGTTACTGCTTCCAATCAATCCATAGTAAATATTGGCAGCATGTCAACCGGCAGTGCAGATTGGGATGGACACGATACTACATTTAACCCAAAAATATCACAGCTGTCAACAGATGCTGATTTCAAAAATGCGCTTCAGCTTCAAATGCAGCAGGGACGTTGGTTTCAGCAAGGCAGCGTTGCTGATAAAAACAATGTTATTTTAAATGAAACAGCGGTTAAGGAATTAAGAATTCATCAACCTGTTCTTGCTCAGCGTTTCACTTTTAAAGGCAGAACAGGGCAAATAATTGGCGTGGTAAAAGACTTTAATTATCAAAGCATGCATAATAAAACAGGTTCGTTGATTGCGTTTAATGATCCCAGCTGGTTCCGGTTTTTTATGGTGCGTATTGCGCCAGGAAGTGCACAGAAATCAATAGCGGATATTCAAAATATATGGAAGCAATTTTTTCCTGATGCGCCACTTGAATACAATTTTTTAGATGATAGTTTTAATGAATTGTATAAACAGGACCAACAGGCTTCATTCTTGATTTTTGTATTTGCTTTTGTTGCTATTGCAATTTCTTCATTGGGTTTATTTGGCCTGGCAGCATTCAGTGCTGAACAAAGAAATAAAGAAATTGGAATTCGTAAAGTTTTAGGCGCAAGCATCACTGGCATTATTGGTTTATTATCAAAAGACTTTTTAAAGTTAATACTGATTGCATTTGTAATTGCAACACCATTAGCTGCCATAGCTATGAATAAATGGCTGCAGGCATTTGCTTACAGGATTAACGTAACATGGTGGATGTTTGCACTGTCAGGTTTACTGGCAATATTAATCGCAATAGTAACGATCAGCTTTCAATCAATAAAAGCAGCAATTGCAAATCCTGTAAAAAGTTTGAGAACGGAATAAGTAAGTGCTTGATGAATTATAAATATTTTTGCGAAAATTAAAACTTGAAAAATTACTTCAGTAAACTATTCAACTTAGCTTGTTTACTTATTATTGTTTTTTACAGCGATTGTTTAATTGCGCAAACACAGCATAATAGTTTTAAAGTAATTCCACTTGGTGTTTATGGTGGATTAGATGAGAGCAATCTTTCATCATATATGATTGCACCGGCGAATTCTGATGATTATGTTTGCTTTGATGCAGGCACTTTGCACGATGGGATTGAAAAAGCTATTCAGCAAAAAAATCTAATTGGTAATGTTAGTCATGTCTTAAAAAATAATATAAAAGGATATCTTATTTCGCATCCGCATTTAGATCATGTTGCGGGTTTAATTATTAATTCGCCTGATGATTTTTCTAAAAATATTTATGCGCTTCCATTTTGCATTAATACGCTGGAAGAAAAATATTTTACATGGGAAAGCTGGGCAAATTTTGCTGATGAAGGAGAGAAGCCATTACTAAAAAAATATCATTATGTTAATCTGTCGACAGACTCAGAAACCGTTTTATTAAACACTAAAATGTTTGTTCGGGCTTTTGAATTAAGCCATTCCAATCCTTATAAAAGCACAGCATTTTTAGTGCGACACGATTCATCGTATATTTTATATTTAGGTGATACAGGCGCTGACTCAATTGAAAAATCAAACAAGCTTAATGAACTTTGGAATTATATAACACCTTTAATAAAAAGAGCGCAGCTAAAAGGGATTTTTATTGAAGTGTCTTTTCCTGATGAACAACCAACAGGTACATTATTTGGGCATCTAAAACCAAATTTATTTTTTGATGAAATGCAACAGCTTTCGCAATTATGCGGCGCATCAAATCTCAAAAAAATACCGCTTGTAATTACGCATATAAAACCTTCAGGAAACAATGAATCGATGATAAAAAAAGAACTTCATCAGCAAAACAATTTGCATCTTACTTTAATATTTCCGCAGCAGGGAAAAATGATAAAGTTTTAAATATAATTATGCAATAGTGATGGTATTCTTCCTGGCTTGATTTGTTTGTTCAACAATTTCCTTAATTTTTTCATCAAGATTTAAAACGGCAATTTCCATTAACGGAAGATATTTAAAAGCGTTTTCATAGCCTTCGCTCTTAATCAGTTCCATTATTCCCAGGATGTTTACAACAGGTGTACGTGTTTCATGTGCCTGAATGTGTGCAATCTTCATCAGCGATTCATTTTTGCGGCGAATATTTTCCTGCTGCGTTTTTACTTCTGTAATATCAGATGCCACAAAAGAAACGCCTATCGTATTTTGCAGATCATCAATAACCGGCGTATATGAAATATGCCACCAGATATTTTCGGAATCATAGTATTTTAATAGGCGATCTTCCTTCATTGATACACCTTGTAAAGCCTGCTTAAAATTTTTTTCAAAATCGCAGAAGTAGGCAGGGTTTATAACTTGCTGCATGCTCATTCCCATAATTATTTCCTTTTGATACATGCGGTTAAAAAATTCAGCAGAACCTCTGTTAAAATACAATACCTGCATTTTCCTGTCAAGAAATATCTGGCAACTGTCAGAGCTTTCAAACATTGCTTTCAATTTTAAAGCTGATGCTTCTGTTTCTCTTTTTTGCCGGTTCAGGTAATTTCTTAAATGCCGTACAATAAAGTAAGTAAACAAAAGGCTAACTACATAAGTAGAAACAATATCCACAATTCTGTCGTTAACAGTAGCATAGTTATGTATAATGAACTTTGGATGCAATCTTTCTAATGAGAGCAGCACGCAAATACTAGCGATGTGCAAAGCAATCCAAACTATATGCATTTTATTGGGCGTAATGGCAATAAGCAGGTGAAAGGTTAAAAAGAAAACAAACAGCGTAGGCCCATTGCTGCCCGAGTTTACAAAAAAGTTGAAATACAAAGCCACGTAACCAACGATAGCATTAAGAATGATGCTTTTATTAAACCGTTTTTTAAAACGTGAGAAATAGAAAAATACAAACTGAAGCAACATAACCGCTGCTGCAATAACAGCACTTTGCCATAAATGAAGCATTAAAGAATTACCTAAGAAAATAAAGAGAATTGCTATTGTAAGTACACAAACAACATTGTACAAACGGTTTTCCATGGAGAAAGACTCTTCAGACCCTACAACATTATTCCAGGCAAACACAATTCTGTTGAGCGTTTTTTGCATAAGATATTTGGAAATTAGATTCTTTTGTAACCCTAAAATTAGGTCAATAACGCGTTTTTATTAAAAAAATTTTGAATTGCCTGCGTTTTATTTATTGATTGAAAAAACGAGCTGCCTTACATTAAAACCACCTGAATTACAAAAAATGCGGATGGTGTGCTTGCCTAAACTCAACTGAAGCCTGCCTATTGTTTGTGTTTGCCAATTTTTAAATGAACCTGTTACTGCAATTTCTTTGTTATCGATTATAGTTTTTCCGTCTGCTTCAATAGAAATGTTTCCTGCACTTTCTACCGCCACAAGTAATTTAAAATTGTATGTATTTGCTTGTGTAATATCAATTGTATATTGAAGCCATTCACCGTCTTCAATACTGCCAACATAATATGTTTCATAATGTGATGAGTCTTTATAAATATCAACGCCATCATTTCGGTAAGTGTAACCTTTGTTGCCAGCATTTCTACCGCCTGTTGAGATGTAATAATTACCCGTGTCTTTATCAAAATAAGCAAAATTATTTCTGCCTAAATCATAATCAGCAGCGTTAATAATAGAATCTTTTGTATTAATAATATTTGGTTTGAAAGCAATTGTTTTATTACTGAATGGCTGCCTGAACAATGCATCAATTACATCTTTATGAACTATGTTTGAGCGGATGTTTGTGTAAATAGCTAACTCCAGCAAACCGCTGTACACATCACTTTCTTTTGGCGGTTTTGTTGTTTTGCCATTCCAATAATTTACCAGGCGCATGTAGTTTAAATTAGATTTTATTTCTAACGGATTATTGTTGCCAATCTTTTTTAGCGGCCACCAACTCCAGCCAATATTATTTTTTTCAAATAATTGAACTGCATCTGCAAACCATGTGTTTGAATTTTCGCCCGTTTCACCGAGCCAAACCGGAACATTAAATTGATTGCGTGCATCAATGATATGCTGGATAGATTGCTGATCATTATCGTTCCAATATTTATGAAAACTCAGTACCATATTATCATCCCACGGTGGCAACATGCCTTTATAATTATTTCCCCATGCATTGCCTTCAATTATAATTATATGTTTTTTATCAACTATGCGAATAGCGTTTGTGATATTTACAAGCAATTCCTTTAATGGTTTATTATGCTCTTCTTTTTGCCCGTGCTTATCGTTTAATGAATCATCAAAACCCCAGTTAGGCTCGTTTAAAATATCGTAACCGCCAATGTTGGCTTCATCTTTATAACGATCAGCAAGTTTTTTCCATAACTCAATTGTTTTTGTTTTGTTGGCTTCACTTTGCCATAAAGAAGGTTTGGTTGAATCGCGGTCTGCAATATTTAAATCATTTCCCTGTCCACCCGGCGCTGCATGTAAATCAAGAATTAAATACATGTTATTGGCTTTGCACCAGCTTAATAAACTATCGGTAAGTGCAAACCCTTTTGTAAGCCATGTTTGTTTTGATGGATCTGGTTCTTTATCAACCGGCAACGTAAATAAATTATAATGCATAGGCAAACGCACCGAATTAAAACCCCATTTATGTAATGAATCAATATCTGCTTTTGTAACAAAATTGCTGAGCCATGTGTCATAAAATTCTTGTGTTTGCGCCGGGTTTAACAAAGAATCAATCCTGTTTCGTATTGAATATTGCGGGTTTAATCCGTTTAATTTTAGCATATAACCTTCCTGCAACATCCATCCGCCCAACCCAATTCCGCGCAGCAAAATATTTTCATTTTTTTCGTTTACAATTTGTTTGCCTGATGTTTTTAAAAATCCCTGTGCATGTATTGTTGAATAGAAAAGAATACATGCGAATGATAAACAAGCAAATTTTTTCATGCTAAAAATTTAATATTATTTCCAGATATAAGTTGCAACAGAACGT
>JBDUBY010000373.1:0-12736 GCA_040003735.1 Parafilimonas sp. | reverse complement strand
AGGGTTTAGGTGCAAGTGTTTGGTATCCATGTAAAGACATTCAAAGTGATGAACCTGACAATGGCGCTTCGATTTCTATAATCGTTCCTGATACGTTGGTTGCAGTTGGCAATGGCCGTTTAACATTAACACAAAAAATCAATGATGGAACAACAACCTACAAATGGGAAGTAAAAAATCCGATTAATAATTATGACATCATTCCATACATCGGTAAATATGTAAACTGGAGTGATACTTTACAAGGCGAAAAAGGCACGCTTGATCTAAATTATTGGGTGCTTGATTATGACCTGGATTCTGCAAAAAAACAATTTGAACAAGTGAAACCGATGCTACATAATCTTGAATATTGGTTTGGCCCATATCCATTTTATGAAGATGGTTATAAATTGGTGCAAGCGCCACATTTGGGAATGGAACATCAAAGCGCTGTTGCTTATGGAAACGGTTTTCATAATGGCTACAAGTATGGTAAAACATGGATCGATCTTTCAGGAACAGGTTTAGGTTTGAAATGGGATTTTATTATTGAACATGAAAGCAGTCATGAATGGTTTGGCAATAGTATCACCTCAAAAGATTTAGCTGATATGTGGATACATGAAAGCTTTGCTAATTACAGCGAAACTTTATACACTGAATATTTATTCGGTAAAGATTCAGGCAATGCATATAATGTTGGAACAAGAAAAAGAATTAAAAATGATGAACCAATCATTGCGCATTATGGAGTAAATGAAGAAGGCAGTGGCGACATGTATTATAAAGGTGGAAACATGCTGCAGGCAATTCGCCACATTATTAACAATGATGAAAAATGGAGAAGCATTTTGCGTGGATTAAGTAAAATATTTTATCATCAAACGGTTACCACAAAACAAATAGAAAATTACATCAGTAAAAATTCAGGCATTGATTTAAACAAAGTGTTTGATCAGTATTTACGCACTACACAAATTCCGCAGTTGAGTTATTATTTTTCACCTGATAAAAAAACAGTTTATTATCGTTGGGACAGTTGTGTTGCCGGTTTTAATATGCAATTGGTTTTATGGCATGATGGAAAAAGTTTGCGCATTTCTCCAACTCAAAAATGGAAGAGTTTAAATGATGTTTCTTTTTTTGATGCAGATGCAATTTTGAATAATTATTATATAAGGATTAAGGAAGTGAAGCGTGATTAATCATCAGTTTAAGTCATAAAATAAAACACTACATAAACTCTTTTATATCTGCCATTAATCTTCTTGCAATATTATCAGCAGTAGTTTCAAAATTGCTTTCTGCATAAATGCGAATGATGGGTTCGGTGTTGCTGGTGCGCAGATGTACCCAATCATTATCAAATTCTATTTTAAGTCCGTCTTCCGTATTCAAAGGATTGTTTTTATACTTACGTTCAAGATGCGCAAAAATTTTCTTTACATCAATACCATTACTTAATTCTATTTTATTCTTGCTGATAAAATAATCAGGATAAGTTTTGCGCAGTTGCAAAACACTTCTGCCATTATGTGCAAGCTGCGTTAAGAACAAGGCTATCCCAACCAATGCATCTCTTCCGTAATGCAATTGGGGAAGAATAACTCCGCCATTACCTTCACCACCGATAACTGCATCAACAGCTTTCATTTTTGTTACCACATTCACTTCACCAACTGCACTTGGAAAATATTCGCCGCCATGTTTAAGCGTAACATCTTTTAATGCACGTGTTGATGAAAGATTACTTACTGTATTGCCTTTTGTTTTACTCAGCACATAATCGGCAACGGCAACTAAAGTATATTCTTCGCCAAACACACTTCCATCTTCACAAATAAAACAAAGCCTGTCAACATCAGGATCAACGGCGATACCAAGATCTGCCTGTTGCTTTTTTACTTCATTACTAATGCCGGTTAGATTTTGCGGCACCGGTTCAGGATTGTGTGCAAACTTTCCGGTTATCTCTTCATTTACTAAAATAATATCTTTTACACCAAGCGCTTTTAATAAAGCAGGAACAGCCAAAGCGCCGGTGCTGTTAATGCAATCAACAACAATTTTAAACTTCCTTTTTTTAATAGCTACAATATCTACCAATGGCAATTGCATAATCGCCTCAATATGTTTTTCAAGTGCTGATGTATCGTTTGTAACCGTGCCGAGTTTATCAACCGCAGCAAAGCTGAAGGCTTCTTTTTCAGCAATATCCAGGAGCAATTCGCCATCGGCTGCGCTTAAAAATTCGCCTTTATTATTTAAAAGTTTTAATGCATTCCATTCCGCACCATTGTGGCTTGCAGTAATAATAATTCCGCCATCAGCATTATTAAAAAGCACAGCCATTTCAACTGTTGGGGTGGTGCTTAAATCAAGATTAATAACATTAATACCACTTGCAGTTAATGTTGATATAACTAATTGTTGAATATACAAACCGCTAATGCGGCCATCTCTGCCAATAACAACAGAAAAATTATTTTTTTGGTTTTGTTGTTTCAGCCATGCGGCATAAGCAGCAGAAAATTTTACAATGTCAACAGGGCTTAAAGTATTTCCTGGCTTACCTCCTATCGTTCCTCTTATTCCTGATATACTTTTTATTAAAGGCATTTTTACGGTTATTTGCAGTGTACAAACATAACAGAAAAAAGCAGATGCTGTTTTTTAAGTTGATAAATAATTTGTACAACTAAAATTTTATTCATGCAAGGCAATGAATGGTTCAGGTTATGGTTCAGTTCTCCTTATTATGATTTGCTTTATCAAAACAGAAATAATGAAGAAGCCACAAAACTTATTGATAAACTTACAGCGTATCTGCAAATACCTGCGCATAGTTTTATTTTAGATGCAGCATGCGGCAAAGGCAGGCACAGCATAGCTTTGGCAGCAAAAGGCTTCGATGTTACAGGCATTGATATTTGCCCAACAGCTATTACTGAAGCAAAAAAATCAGAAAGTGATAATCTTCATTTTTATGTGCATGATATACGATTGCCTTTTTATATAAACTATTTCAATTACGCATTTAACTTTTTTACAAGCTTTGGATATTTTAGAACGATGCGTGAACATAATGATGCAATGCGCACTATTGCGCAAAGCCTTAAACCCAATGGTGTGTTTGTTTTGGATTATCTAAATGTATTTGTAGCCGAGCAACATTTGCAACTTAAAGAGACAAAGAAAATTAATGATGTATTTTTTAACATTGAAAGGAAAACTGATGACCAATATTTTTATAAGGATATACATCTTGAAGACGCATCTGACAATGTGAATGAAACTTTTACAGAACGTGTTGAAAAATTCTCTTTAGATGATTTAAGGAATATGCTTTCCCGGCAGGGTTTACAGGCAGAGCATGTTTTTGGCAATTATGATTTGGATGACTATGATGAAAAAAAATCTCAGCGAATGATTATTGTATCAAGAAAAATTCATTAGTTATTTATGGAACAATTGTTATATAACTGGGATATTAACCTCTTCTATAAAATTAACACTGTTTGGACAAATTCTTTTCTTGACCATAATTTTCCGTGGTGGCGCGATGCTTCAACCTGGTATCCTGTATATTTATTTTTACTCGTTTTTATATTGATAAATTTCGGCTGGCGCGCATGGACATGGATATTATTCATCGCATTAAATGTTACCATAACAGATCAGTTAAGCAGCCACATTATTAAGCTCTGGATACATAGATTAAGACCTTGCCAGGATACCGGTATGATTGGCAATGTGCGAATGTTGTTAAACCATTGCAGCGGCGGTTTTAGCTTTCCCTCATCGCATGCAACAAATCATTTTGGAGCCGCTGTTTTTATTTTTTGCACATTAAAAAAGTATTGCAGCCGGTGGATATACTTATTTTTTTTCTGGGCTGCCACAATAAGTTATGGACAAATTTATGTAGGCGTACATTATCCCACAGACGTTTTGGGAGGCGCAATAATTGGAAGTGTCATAGGCTATTGCATTGCATTTATCTTTAATAAAAAAATCGGATTGCCGGATTTGCAAACCTTTGGCACAAATGCTGCGTAAGGATATAACACTTCAGCAAATAAACCATTAGTACATATTGATTAGTTTTGCGCCTTTATGACTGAAATATTTATAATTCTTGGACTTATTATTTTGAATGGACTTTTTTCCATGGTTGAAATTGCTTTGGTTTCAGCAAGAAAAGTGAGGCTGGAATCGCAGGCCAATAAAGGTGATAAAAAAGCTAAGGAAGCATTGGATCTTGCTAATCATCCTGATAAATTTATTTCCACAACACAAATCGGGATTACCTTAACTGCAATTTTAAATGGCATTTTTTCTGGTGAAGAACTATCAAGCAATCTTGCAAATTTTCTAACCCGCTTTTCTTTTATTGGAAACTATAATCAAATTGTTGCAACTATAATAATTGTATTTATTGTTACATATTTCACGTTGGTTATTGGGGAATTGGTTCCTAAAAGAATTGGTTTAAGCAACCCGGAAGGTATTGCTAAAACATTTGCATCTTTTATTCGCATATCTATATTTATAAGTTACCCGTTTGTTTGGTTGTTAACAAAATCGGGAGATGCTATCATTCATTTATTTAAACTCAGACGTAACGATTCAAACGTTACCGAAGATGAAATAAAAGCTATTATAAACGAAGGCACAGAACAGGGTGCAATTCAAGAAGCTGAACAGGAAATTATTGAACGTGTATTTCATCTTGGTGACAGAAATATTACTTCTTTGATGACACATCGCAGCGATATAATCTGGTTAGATATGAATCTTTCAGTAAACGATGTTAATGAAATGCCCGATGATACAATTCATAGTATTTACCCGGTTTGCGATGGAGCCATTGATAAAATAAAAGGTATTGTTTCTTTAAAACATATTATTAAAGCTAAACCGGGAACAAAGTTAAAAGACGTAATGACGCCGGGCTTTTTTGTTCCTGAAAACAACTCTGCTTATAAATTGCTGGAAAGATTTAAAGAAATGAAATCTCACTATGCTTTTATTGTAGATGAGTATGGATCGTTGCAAGGCCTTGTTACCTTAAATGATATTCTTGATGCAATTGTTGGCGATGTGCCGCATCTTGATGAAGAGTTGTATGAAATAGTTGAACGTAAAGACGGCAGTTATTTAATTGATGCGCAAATACCTTTTTATAACTTTTTAAGTTATTTTGATCATACAGATTATCTTGATGAAGACGAACAGCAATTTGATACACTTGCTGGCTTTATTTTGGATGAATTAGAACGCATTCCGCAAGCTGGTGACCAATTTGAATGGCATGGATTTAAGTTTGAAATAATGGATATGGATAATAACCGTATTGATAAAATCCTTGTTTATAAACCGGCAGAAGAAGAACTAAAATCAGAAAATGATTAATTGACTCCGGTTGCCCCGTCACGTACTTTTATTTTCTTTTTGTTTGAATTTTTCTTTTCGTATCGCAGCACCTCGGGCGGTTTATTTTTATTAGAAAGTGCAGTTGAATCTGCAGGATTATTTTGTGCGTTGGTTAAAGAATCGTTTAAAGTACGGTTCGATTTTTTATTCGTGATGAGCTGGCCTATCACGTATTCTTCCGACTTCGTAATTGCCTGCCGTTCAGGATCATAATAATTCCATGTACCGTGTTTTACAGTTGATGACTCAACTTTCATTATCCGTAAATCATATTTATCAGGATTATCAAGATGGTAAACTCTTACCGTATCATAAGGATTTAAAGGATCA
Source organism: Parafilimonas sp. (assembly GCA_040003735.1). Lineage (GTDB taxonomy): Bacteria > Bacteroidota > Bacteroidia > Chitinophagales > Chitinophagaceae > Parafilimonas. Next base: position 6,988 of record JBDUBY010000373.1, on the reverse strand, counting down.
ATAGCTTTCCAGCTTTCTTCGCGTATCATACCAATCAAATTATAGTAACGGCAAACACCATTTTTGTTTCCCCATTTATAATTTTCTTCGGCAATTATATCACCCATTAAATTATATGTAGTCCATGCGCCTTCTTTTTTCCCATCTATATAAACACCTTCTTCCTGGTAGCCGGGCTCTCCATGATTATTTACAACACGTGTAATCCAACTGCCTTGTTTTAAATCTTGAAAATCAGTACAATTAATTGTATCACGTTTTGCATCAAGCTGGTAAGTTTTACATTGACCGAAAGTCTGCTTCATGAAAAAAAATGCAATTAAGATCAAATATCCTCTGCTCCATTTCATATATTCTTAACGCTTTAATGAATAATTTCTTGTGCTGAAAAATATCATGTAATCATTTTATTGAAGACCGTACTGCTTTAACTTCTGCCGGTAATACAGCAGAAGCTTTGTTGCTGAAACTGCCGCGTATATAAGTAAGTACATCGGCTATTTGCTGATCTGTTAAAGTATTTTGTGCAGGCATATTATTGGTGTAATCTTCACCATCAATTTGCACATGTACAACGGAACCTTGTAACACCCATTTAATCAATTTTGATTTGTCACCTGTAACATAGGAAGTTTTAATCAACGGCGGGTTCATTTTTGGAACTCCAGTACCGTTTGCCTGGTGACAGCTAAGACAATATTTTTTATATAATACAGCGCCACGTTGTTTAGATGTTTGTTGTTGCTGAGCTTTAACCGCAACAAATGCAATGCAACAGAGCAATATGATTAGTTTTTTCATTGTTTTCCTGAATACATAATTCTATAAATTGTTCCTTTTACATCATCACTCACATATAATGAACCATCAGAGCCTTGCGCTAAACCACACGGACGATGTTGTGCATCTCCAGGCGATGATACTGCGCCTGTTTTACCAGAAAATCCATTTGCAAAAATTTCCCAGTCACCGCTTGGCTTACCATCTTTAAAAGGAACAAATACAACAAAAAAACCCTTCTGTGGTTCAGGAGCTCTGTTCCATGAACCATGAAATGCTATAAAAGCGCCATTTTTATATTTTGCAGGAAACATATTTCCCGTATAAAAAAGTAAGTCGTTTGGTGCCATGTGCGCTGGAAAAGCTATTACAGGATCCTGAGCCTCACCTGTGTATTCTTTTTTTCCATCTCCGCCATATTCAGGTGCTAATATTTTTTTATGCTGAATTTGATCGTAATACATATAAGGCCATCCGCAATTGCTGCCTTTATGCAAATCATACATACATTCTGCCGGTAATTCAGCGCTTTGTTTATCAGTAAACATATCAGGGAAAATATCATGAAGCTGATCGCGCCCATGTTGCATAACAAACAACGAATTTGTTTCAGTATTCCAATTCAATCCAACCACATTTCTTAAGCCCGTTGCATAATGAACACCATCGCCATATGTTTGATTTGGCATATCAGTTTTAAATTGCCAAATACCTGCTGCAGAGTCAAGAATAGGGCAAGGATTAATTCCCATTGAACCTGTTGCCCGGTCATTTTCCTGGCAAGAATTTGAGTATGCGCCAATATTCACATAAACATTTCCATCATTATCTAATGCTATTGCTTTTGCTTCATGCTCATGTCTTGAAATTAAACCGGTAATTATTTTTTCAGGATTAGTTTCATCAACAGGCTTATTATCTGCACCAAGTTTGTAACGAAACACTTCTTCATCAGATGAAGCATATAAATAACCATCTTTTAAATACATTCCCGTACCAGTATAATTTCCAAAGCCCGTCATTTGTTCTTCGCGGCCATCATTGTTTGCATCATGTAATAAATAAATGCCCTTGCCGCTTTTAAGTTTTGAAAGCTTAACAAAAATATCTCCGTTAGCTGCAATTGCAATATGCCTTGCTTCACCCAATCCGTCGGCGGCCTTTATAGCAGTAAAGCCTGCGGGTAATTTTAATCCTGTGTTTGTTGCATCAGGCTTTGGAGATTGAGCACATACGCTAAAACAAGTAAGGAAAGTAAAGAATAAAAGATAAGTGGCTGTTTTCATATTTTAGATTCAGAAAACAAAAATAAAGCTTAGTGTTGATTAAGTAATAACGTATAATCACAAAAAAGCCCCGCCAAGGCGAGGCTTGAGTTTACCACTCTAAAAGAACCCCCAAAGATTTGTTTTTTTCAGGCAGGGCGCAAAGGGAACATCAAACAAACTTAAATATTTTTATTTCAAATCTTTTACAATGCCAATGTTTATACCAAAACTTGTAACCGGTACTTTACCAACTCCTATGTTAGAAATTGGTAATTGATAATACGGTTCTATTTTCATATTGCACCAATTAGATAATTTGGTTTCGTAACCTGCGCTTGCATTAATAGCTGTAAAATATTTTGGAGCCGTTACTGAGCTATAATTTTTTGAACGATCATTTTCATTGCCGTTTTTTGAGGTCACATAATCATAACTTTCAGTGTGGGTAAGCATGATTGCATCTATGCCTGCAGTTGCAAAAAAATGTCCATATTTATGTGATGAAAAATTATATTTTAATGTTACAGGCACACTGGTTATTTTATTATTGCCATTTACATTTTCAAGAGCAACCTGGTCGTGTAATTTAAGGCCAGACTTTTCAAAATATTCGCCATTGGTATAATAACTTATGTGCTCTCTTTGTAACCCTACTTCTACATCAAACCTATTGCTTACTCTATACCCCAAAGCAACACCTATTTGGTAACCAGAATTAGTAAGATGCTGGAATTTAACCATGGAAAATTCTGGCCCGCCATACAGGCTTCCATAAAATCTTGAAGAAGTATTAGACCTGATTTTTACAACCTGTTTATTTACTCTTAAAGAATTATTTGTAACGAGGCTATTATTTGTTAAAAAAGGTAAACTTTTATTAGCATTTTCTATTTTGATTGATTTCTCATCAGTATTAAAAGATGAATTGCTTACCTCTTTATTCGAAATAATTTTATCTGGTAAGTTTTGTTGATTAGGGTTTTCGTACTCAATATTGTTTTTTAAATCACTAAGGTTATTGACAATACTATGTGATAAAACGTGATTCTTTTTTAAATGAATGTAAACAGCTTTTTCAGCAATTTTATTATTAAAAGATGATGAAACGCTAACAGGGTTGTTGGCTATTATAGATTTTAGTTTTTGAATTTCCTCGGTATTATCTGCAATTTTTTCTTTACCAAGTTGTTTATTGGATAAAGATTGAGATTCAAATTTGGTTTTGTAAATAATAAGAGAACCACCCAATAATAATAAGGCGAAGATTGTATATGCTAAAAATCTGTAGTTTTTTCCTGTAGTTTTAGAAGCAGTAATATTTAATTTGGAAGCAACGCTATCCCAATCTGAATTATTGGTTTTTAATGGATAATCCTCAGCTGCATTTTTAAACAACTCCTCAAGATTATCATTTTTGTATGGCATAGCTTTTATGTGAAATTCGTTTTTCTAAAAACTTTTTTAGCTGCGCTTTTGCTTTAGCAAGTGCTGACTTGGAAGTACCTTCAGAAATACCTAATGTTTTTGCAATTTCATTATGTGAAAATCCATCAATAACAAACATATTAAAAACATTCCGGTAAGATGGCGGCAATCGTTTAACCTCACAAATTAATTCTTTGTATAAAATTCTTTGATCTGCATTCTGGCTCCGATCCATTTCTTCCCAAATATAAGCAGGCAATTCGCCAATTTCGGGTGCAACCTGCTGCTTTCTTAATTCATCTATTGCAGTGTTAATCAAAATGCGCTTCATCCATCCCATCAATATCTTTTCAGTATCAGACTTTTCTTTGGCTAATTGAAATTTTTCAAGACTATTAAAGATCTTTACAAAGCTATCGTTAACAACGTCCGTGGCCTTTTCGTATTTATAAATATACCGGAAAACCGTTTTTAATGCGAATCCATAATAATGCTCGTAAAAAGCCTGTTGGCTTTTATTGTCTTTTTCAATACAACCCTTGATTAATTTGTATAAAGATTCCAAATTTCAAGGATTAATATATGTGATAAATATACGTAAAGTCAATATGAGAGGTTGCCTTTAAAAACACAAACAAACATGGAGTTGTTAGCATACTGATAGAATAATTGGTGAAGTACTTGCGTTTTTCGAATGGAAAGATATTTGTTTTTTGTTTAGATGGATTTTAATTATTGCTTGAAAAGCTTACTGCAATTTAATAACGTAAAATATGATTTTATCGTATAGAAAAGAAAAAGTCTCACTTTTTGGGTGAGACTTCTTTATGTTAGGAATGTAAATTAAACGTTTGCTTCCTCTGCTTTCTTGCCAAATTCGAATTTTATCTTCTGATTTTCCTTGTCTAAATCGGCTATAAGTATATCTCCTTGCTTAACATGAATACTCAGTATTTCTTCGGCTAATACATCTTCGAGATGCTTTTGAATGGCTCTGTGCAAAGGCCTGGCTCCAAATTGAACATCATATCCTTTTTCTGCTATAAACTCTTTTGCCTCTTTTGTAATTTCTAAAGTGAAACCCATATTGTTCAATCGTTTCATTACTCCTTTCATTAAAATATCAATGATCTCAAAGATATTTTCTTTGCTGAGTGAATTAAAGATTACAACATCATCAATCCTGTTTAAAAATTCCGGCGAAAAAGTTCTCTTAAGTGCTTTTTCAATTACAGCTTTATTGTTTTCATCTGCATTCTGCATTCTTGTAGCAGTAGCAAAGCCAACACCTTCACCAAAATCTTTTAACTGGCGAACACCAATGTTCGAAGTCATTATGATTAAGCTGTTTTTGAAATCAACTTTTCTTCCAAGTCCATCTGTTAATTGTCCATCATCTAAAACCTGGAGAAGAATGTTGTATATATCTGGATGAGCTTTTTCTATTTCATCTAAAAGAATAACGCTATAAGGTTTGCGACGAACCCTTTCAGTCAACTGTCCGCCTTCTTCATAACCAACATAACCAGGAGGCGCACCTATTAAACGGCTTACAGTAAATTTTTCCATGTATTCACTCATATCAATGCGTATCAACGCATCTTCTGAATCGAACATATATCTTGCTAAAGCTCTGGCTAATTCAGTTTTACCAACACCAGTCGGTCCAAGAAAAATAAAACTGCCTACAGGTTTTTTAGGATCTTTTAAACCAACGCGGTTACGCTGTATTGCTTTTACTACTTTGCTTATGGCTTCTGTTTGCCCTACGACCATTTTTGCCATATCATCTGCCATCTTGCGCAACTTCTCACTTTCTGCCTGTACCATACGTTTAACAGGAATACCTGTCATCATACTAACAACTTCAGCGATATTTTCTTCATCAATAGGATAGCGTTTGTGCTTACTTTCTTCTTCCCAATCTCCTTTTGCTTTATCTAATTCTTCGCCCAATCTTTTTTCAGTATCGCGCAACGCAGCAGCTTCTTCAAACCGTTGGCTTTTTACAACTCGGTTTTTTTCAAGTTTTATATCTTCAATCTGTTTTTCAAGATCAAGAATAGTTTGAGGAACATTAATATTTTTTAAATGCACCCTTGCGCCAACTTCGTCCAAAACATCAATTGCTTTATCTGGAAGAAGCCTGTCAGTCATATATCTATCACTCAATTTTACACAAGCATCAATCGCTTCATCACTATAAATTACGTTGTGATAGTCTTCATAACGAGGTTTGATATTGTTCAATATCTGTATAGTTTCTTCAACTGTTGGTGGTTCAACTATTACTTTTTGGAAACGACGATCTAATGCACCATCTTTTTCAATATACATTCTATATTCATCTAAAGTAGATGCACCAATACATTGCAGTTCGCCTCTTGATAAAGCTGGTTTGAAAATATTACTTGCATCAAGTGAGCCACTTGCGCCACCTGCGCCAACTATTGTATGTATTTCATCAATGAACAAAATCACATCGCGATTTTTTTCAAGTTCATTCATGATAGCTTTCATGCGTTCTTCAAACTGGCCGCGATATTTTGTGCCTGCAACAAGCGCAGCAAGATCAAGACTAATAACTCTCTTATCATACAAAACCCTGCTTACTTTTCTTTGTACAATACGCAAAGCCAACCCTTCAACAATCGCTGTTTTACCAACACCCGGCTCGCCAATTAAAATTGGATTGTTCTTTTTTCTGCGGCTTAATATTTGAGAAACTCTTTCAATTTCTTTTTCTCTTCCAACTATCGGATCCAAAGCGCCGGTTTCTGCAAGTTTTGTAATATCTCTTCCAAAATTATCAAGCACTGGTGTTTTGCTTTTCGCATTACCTGCTGCCTTTTTTTGTTGAGATGAATAACCTTGTTTTCTTTCATCTTCAAAGTCATCATCTTCTCCTTCGGTGTATTCGCTACGCGGTTCATTGCTGCGTACAACACCTAATTCTGTTTTAAACAAATCGTAATCCACGTCGTATTGATTTAAAATTTGTGTAGCAATGTTTTCTTTGTTTTTTAATATAGATAACATCAGGTGCTCGGTTTCAACCAACGGACTTTTTAAGGCTTTGGCTTCAAGTACCGTAACACGTATCACTTTTTCAGCCTGCTTGGTTAGCGGAAGGCTGTTTATGTTAGCTATATTTTTTCCTGTTTTGTCTCTTATAGCAAGCTCTACTTCTTTGCGGAGTTCGTATAAATCAACATTTAATTGCTTTAATATTTTTATTGCTGTATTTTCTCCATCTCTAATTAAACCAAGCAGTAAATGTTCTGTGCCTATGAAATCATTACCCAATCTTAATGCTTCTTCCCTACTATAGGATATGATCTCTTTAACCTGGGCGGAAAAGTTGTTATCCATTATGTGTGTTTGTACAAGTTTAAGAAATATTTTTGAGGATTATACTAAATCAGTTATGCACAAGGTGTTAAAATGATCTAATAATAAGAACGTATGAATTTCAAAATTGATACCAGAGAAAAATTTACGATAATAACGCCTGT
>JBDUBY010000215.1:0-3768 GCA_040003735.1 Parafilimonas sp. | reverse complement strand
AGGTTTGCAAACCTGGTTTTGTTGATGGAAGAGATGCTATTTTAAAAGCGGATACTCTATTATATGGCGCAAAATACAGCGCTGATATCTGGAAAGCCTTTGCGAAAAGAGGTCTGGGTTTTAGTGCAAAAGAAGGCACAACAACAAGTACTTCAGATGGAAAATCTGCGTATGATTTACCTTCTGTTTTAGCTGTTACGTTTGGTAATTTTACCGCAGAAAAACAAGGTAGTACAGCTTTGCTGAACTGGACTACCACAGAAGAATCTAATACAGATAAATTTATTGTTGAAAGAAGTACCGATGGAAAAAATTTCACATCAATTGGTGAAGTAAAAGCTGCGGTAAACAGCACTGCTGAACAATCTTACAAGTTTATTGATGCTTATCCTGCAAAAGGCGATGATCTTTATCATATCAAAGAAATGGATAAAGATGGTAAGTATAATTTATCAGAGTTGCGCTCTTTAAACTTTACAGATTTAAGGCCATATATTAAAATATCGCCAAATCCTGCAACGGATGTTGTTACCATAAATATTCCTAACAATAATCAAAATCTTACTGTAAGATTATTAAGCAATAACGGGCAGTTGATTGGCAATTATATAATGAGCAGCGAATCATACACAATTGATGTTTCCAGACTTGCTTCCGGTGTTTATAACATTACAATTGATGGAACTGGTTATGCAACAAAATATAAATTAGTTATTCAATAAAGTTTAAAATTGATCTATAAAAAGGCTGTCAATAAGCGACAGCCTTTTTTATAAGAAGTAGAATAATTATGGTACTATAAATTAACAACTTGCTTTTCTAATCCTTTTTTACATTTACAGGGTTCAAAAAATTCTTGTTACAATATGAAAAAATTCTTGCTCGTAATTATCAGCGTTATTTTTATTGCAAATCTTAATGCACAAAATCCTATTTATTATTTATTGATCGGAACATATACTGATGGTGGTGCAGCCGATGGAATTTATGTATATCGTTTTAATCCAAATAAAGGTGAAGCAACGTTTGTAAGCAAAACAAGTGGTGTTCAAAATCCTTCATGGTTATGTGTTTCAAAAGATGGCAAATTTGTATATTCTGTAAATGAAAACAGCGGCGATAAACCTGGCGAAGCAAGTGCTTTCGCATTTGATAAAAAGAAAGGTGAACTTACTTTTTTGAACAAGCAACCAACAGATGGCCTGGCGCCTGCAAATATTACTGTAGATGCACAAGGTAAAAATGTAATTACAGCAAATTACAGCGGTGGCAACATAACTGTTTTTAAAACAAATGCTGATGGTTCACTTCAACCGCATACACAAGTTATACCACACGATGGTTATGGTGTGAATGTTGAAAGACAGGAAATGCCACATCCGCATCAAGTTGTTTTTTCACCTGATTATAAATATTTGTTTTCACCCGATCTTGGTAACGACAGGTTATATCAGTATAAATTCAATGGCGCTGACCCGACAAATGTGTTGACTGAATCAGATTCTCCTTACTACACAATTGATGATGGTTTCGGGCCAAGGCATTTTGTTTTTAGTCCGAATGGCAAGAACGCGTATTTGATAAATGAGTTATCAGGACAAATAATTGTATATAAGTATAATGATGGAAAGTTGAATCAAATTCAAACTATTGCATCAACAACTTTAGGAGATAAAAATGATAAAGGCTGCGCAGAAATAAACATTACACCAAACGGAAGGTTTTTATATACCAGCAATCGCGGAGCTGCAAATAATATTTCTTTGTTTAAAGTTCAAACAGACGGAACATTACTTGCGAATGGCACACAAGCTGTAAATCCAAATCCACGTGGTTTTATGATTGATCCCACAGGCCATTTTTTATTAGTAGCAAGTCAAACAAATAATACCATTCAAATTTTTGTTATCAATAAAAATTATGGATTATTAGAGAATGGAAGCACGCTGATTTCTGATGTGCAGAAGCCGGTTTGTTTGCAGATGACGCCGGTGAATTAATAAGCGATTAATCAAACAAAGTTTGTATGCCATGAGAAACTTTAAACTCATGTTGCAGCAACCATTTTTTTCTCCAAACTCCGCCGGCATAACCAATAAGAGTTTTATCGCTGCCAATTACACGATGACATGGAATGATGATGCCAATCTTGTTTTTACCATTGGTGGCAGCAACTGCACGTATGGCTTTCTCATCTCCTGTTAAACGGCTGAGTTCGAGATAAGATAAAGTTTTACCGAAAGGAATTTGTAATAACTCGCCCCAAACTTTTTGCTGAAAAAAAGTTCCTGGTTGATGAACCGGAATATCAAATGCTTTTCTTTTGCCGCTGAAAAATTCTATCAATTGTTCTGTGCATTGATGCATCACTTCACTTACACCTGGCTCACCGTGCTGCATTTGTTCAGGCTTGTCAATAAAACTTAATTCAGAAATATAATTTTCTGTGCCGCCAATTTTAATTAAACCAATTGGGCTTTGATAATATGTGTAGTACAGTTCATCCATTTGATCAATAGCCTTGTATAAAAAGATTTCTATTTACATTTTACTTTTCATTCTTTACATTTTCTACCCAACCTTCATTCCATTCTTTACAGCTTGTTGTGGTTGTAATAATACAACATTATTATTTTCATCGTACACACCAAGCACAAGACATTCACTAAAAAAGTTTGCTATTTGTTTTACAGGAAAATTAATAACAGCAATTACCTGTTTATTTAAAAGTTGCTGTTGCGAATAATGCACCGTTATTTGAGCTGATGATTTCTTTGTTCCGAATTCACCAAAATCAATTATTAACTGGTAAGCAGGTTTTTTTGCGTTTGAAAAATCTTGCACATCAATTATAGTTCCGCAACGTATATCTATCTTTTCAAAATCATTCCAGCTTATCATACATTTTGTTATTAGTGAATTTTGTTTTCAATTTGTAACACAAACATGTAATTTAAAAACAAAAAATAATATTATGAAAAGACATGCAACTGCCATTTGGAACGGTTCTGGAAAAGAAGGCAAAGGAACATTAAGCACACAAAGCGGTGTTCTAAAAGAAACCCAGTATTCATTTAGTTCAAGGTTTGAAAATGGAATTGGAACTAATCCTGAAGAATTATTGGCTGCTGCGCATTCAGGTTGTTTTACAATGAAATTAAGTTTCGTTTTAGGCGAAGCTGGCTTTACCGCAGAGAAACTTGAAACAACTTCAAATGTAACTTTAGACAATGGTGTTATTACAGAATCGCATTTAGTTGTAAAAGGAAAAGTTCCTGGAATAACTAAAGAAAAATTTGAAGCGTGTGTAAAAGATGCTGAAGCAAATTGCCCTGTTAGTAAAGTGTTGAATGCAAAGATTACTTCAGAAGCTACTTTGGAAGAGTAACAATCAATTCATTATTTTTAAACTTATCTAATCACCTGCTATATGAGGATTGTTGCGTGTATTTTTTTTGCTGCTGTTACAATTGCGTTGATTTATGTTTTGAACATTCAAATCATATCGGGCGATAAAAAAACACCACGCTTTGGTTTTTTTCTGTCTCCTCAAAAAGGCTTTTGGCAAAATGCAGAACCTGCAAATGCAACATTTAATGCAAGTCTTAATTTTCCGCAATTAAACGATAAAACAGAAGTTTATTTTGATAACAGGTTAGTGCCGCATGTGTATGCAGAAAACGAAAATGATGCATGGTTTATACAAGGTTACTTGCATGCAAAATTCAGGTTATGGCAAATGGATTTTCAAACGTATGCTGCCGGCGG
>JBDUBY010000212.1:0-3774 GCA_040003735.1 Parafilimonas sp. | reverse complement strand
TTGCTGCAGGAAATGCAATCGCAAAAGGACAATTAATAAATCTTCAATTAAAAACTGATTGAAAAAACTTGAAGACATATTATACAAAGTGCGCATTATTGCTATTCATGGTGATAGGAAAGTTGGTGCAACCTCAATCCATATTGATTCAAGAGAAGTTGAAAAGTTTTCCATGTTTATTGCTGTAAAGGGCGAAAAAGTGGATGGCCATAATTTTATTGAAAGCTCTATAGATAAAGGCGCATGGATAATTGTGTGTGAAGATTTACCTGCCGAACTAAAAGATTACATTACTTATATCCAGGTAAAAAATTCGCATGAGGCCGCTGCATATATCGCACATAATTTTTACGATGAGCCTTCGCAAAAATTAAAACTTGTTGGTGTTACAGGAACGAATGGAAAAACAACCATTGCTACTTTATTGTTTAAATTATTCAGTGCATTAAATTATAAATGTGGTTTGATAAGCACAATACAAAATCAAATTGCAAATGATGTAATTCCATCAACACACACAACGCCAGATGCAATTAGCTTAAACGCTTTATTAAAGCAAATGGCTGATGAAAATTGTACGCATGTTTTTATGGAATGCAGCAGCCATGCAATTCACCAGCACCGCATAACAGGGTTACATTTTACAGGCGCAATTTTTAGTAACATCACACACGATCATTTAGATTATCATAAAACATTTGATGAATACATCCGCGTAAAAAAATCATTCTTCGATAACCTTTCAGGCGATGCCTTCGCTTTATCCAATCTTGATGAAAAGCGCGGCACTGTAATGCTGCAAAATTCTCCTGCTAAAAAATTTTATTATAGTTTAAAAACACTCGCAGATTTTAAAGGAAAGATTTTAGAGAATGTATTATCCGGTTTGGTAATGCAGGTGAATGATAAAGAAGTTCACTTTAGATTAATTGGCGAATTCAATGCATACAATCTTTTAGCTGTGTATGGTGCGGCAATATGTTTGGAAGAAGACAGCGAAAAAGTGTTGCTTATTCTAAGCAGTTTAACTGGTGCTGAAGGCAGGTTTGATTACATCATCAGCAAAGAAAAGATTATTGGCATTGTTGATTATGCACACACGCCCGATGCGCTTGAAAATGTTTTATCAACCATAAAAAAATTACGTAAAGGCGATGAACAGGTAATAACGGTTGTTGGGTGCGGCGGTGATCGCGATAAAACAAAACGACCAGTGATGGCACAAATAGCAAGCCAGTTTAGCAACCGCGCAATTTTTACCAGCGATAATCCCCGCAGCGAAGACCCTGCGGAAATTTTAAAAGATATGGAAGCGGGTTTGAACAGTGCAGGCAAACGCAAATCGATTTTAATAGCAGACAGAAAGGAAGCAATAAAAGCGGCAGTAAGTTTTGCTAACAGCGACGACATAATTCTGCTGGCAGGTAAAGGACATGAAAAATACCAGGTACTTAAAAACGGTCCGGTACATTTTGACGATAAAGAAGTTTTAAAAGAAATGTTTGAATTGTTGAATAAATAAGCCAATAGCCAACAGCTATTAGCCATTAGCTTTTATGTTATATTATCTCTTCACATGGTTAAATAAGCACTACGATATAAGCGGTGCACGCCTGTTTGAATACAATTCATTCAGAGCGGCAATGGCTGTATTGTTTGCACTTGTTATTGCAACCGTGTATGGAAGAAGAGTAATAAACCTGTTGCGTAAAAAACAAATTGGCGAAACCGTTCGTGATCTCGGGTTGCAGGGTGAGCAGCAAAAGAAAGGCACACCAACAATGGGCGGACTCATTATAATACTTGCTATTATAGTTCCAACATTATTGTTTGCTGATCTTGATAAAACATACATAAGGTTAATGTTGCTCTGCACTGTTTGGCTTGGTGTAATTGGTTTTCTTGATGATTATTTTAAAATAAGAGCAAGAAAAAAAGCAATCGCAGAAGACGGCACTTATTCAAAAAAAGACCGCGACGGATTAGCCGGCATCACAAAAATTATAGGACAGGTTGGACTTGGTATCATCATCGGCACAACATTATATTTCAGTAACAATGTTGTTGTAGAAAGAGAATTGATCGGAAGCAAAACAGTTGGCCAGTCGTTATTGCCAGGTGAAAAAAGAGCAAAAGATTCAAACATTATTTCAAGAAATATTAATGGTGTTGAGAGAACTTTTGCTGAAGTAAAAACACCCATCACTACAATTCCTTTTGTAAAAACACACGAGTTTAATTATAGTAAACTTATAAGCTGGATTAGTGCAGATGCAGATAAATACACATGGATTCCTTACATCATTATTGTAACATTCATCATCACCGCAGTATCAAATGGCGCAAATATTACTGATGGTTTAGACGGCCTTGCAGCAGGTGTTAGCGCCATCATCGGCGCAGGTTTGGGCATATTCATTTTTGTAAGCGGCAATTATGTACTGGCAGATTATCTCAACATTATGTACATACCAAACCTCAGCGAATTGATGATCTTCATCGGCGCATTTGTTGGTGCGTGCATCGGCTTTTTGTGGTACAACACATTTCCCGCACAGGTTTTTATGGGCGATACCGGTAGCCTCGCACTCGGCGGCATCATTGCATCATTAGCAATTATTGTTCGCAAAGAATTATTGATTCCCATTTTTTGCGGAGTGTTTTTAATAGAAAATTTAAGCGTTGTGCTGCAAGTGAGTTATTTCAAATACACGAAAAGAAAATTTGGCGAAGGCAGAAGAATTTTTTTAATGAGCCCGCTGCATCACCATTATCAAAAGAAAGGATTTCATGAAAATAAAATAGCAGTTAGGTTTTGGATTATAACAATATTATTAGTGGTAGCATCAATCATAACATTAAAAATTAGGTAAGTAATGAATAAGAATTTTTATGCAACAAGCAATAGAATAAATATTAAGCACGGTTGTGTCACTCCCTTGTACTGTTGATTCATTATTGAGCAATAAGACTGGAAAAATGGAGTAAAAAATTCAGAGAAATCGGAAAAAATTATGGCTGAACAAGAAACATATCAAACACTAAGCAATCAAAAATCCGCAGCAATAAAGCTTTGCATTCTCGGCGGCGGCGAAAGCGGTGTTGGTGCAGCGTTGCTGGGCAAGCAACAAGGCTATGACGTGTTTTTAAGCGATGCAGGTTTCATCAACGAAAAATATAAATCAGAATTAAGCGAACATAAAATTGAGTTTGAAGAAGGTGGCCATACGGCAGAAAAAATTTTTAGTGCAAATGAAATTGTGAAAAGCCCTGGCATTCCTGAAAAGAATGAAATGGTGAAAGCGATTCGGGCAAAACAAATTCCTGTTATCAGCGAAATAGAATTGGCATATCGCTTTAAAGGTGATTCAAAAATTATTGCGATAACAGGCAGCAATGGCAAATCAACAACCACGTCGCTTATTTATCACATCTGCAAAACTGCCGGGATAGATTGTGCATTGGTGGGCAACATCGGTTACTCATTTGCAAAACAAATTGCAGAAGATCCGAAAGAATTATATGTGGCAGAAATAAGTTCTTTTCAATTAGATGATATAAAAGATTTCCGCGCCGATGTTTCAATTTTATTAAACATTACCGAAGATCATCTTGACCGCTACGAATACAAATTTGAGAACTACATCAATAGCAAATTCCGCATCATTCAAAACGCAACAGCAAACGACTACTTCATTTATAATGCAGATGATGAAGTGATAACCAACAAACTGCAGCAAACAACATTACACACTAACTTATTACCATTTTCTA
>JBDUBY010000146.1:0-3785 GCA_040003735.1 Parafilimonas sp. | reverse complement strand
TAACGAATGTGCATGAAGGAATGCCTGCATTTGATGAAGAAATTTTTGGGCCTGTGTTTACGTTGATAAGTGCAAAAAATGAAACACATGCGATTGAATTAGCCAACAATTCCCGGTTTGGTTTGGGCGGAAATATCTGGACAAAAGATATTGATAAAGGCATTGCACTTGCCAGGAAAATAAATAGCGGTTCCGTGTTTATAAATTCAATGGTAAAGTCTGAGCCTGCATTGCCTTTTGGTGGCGTAAAAAAATCCGGTTATGGAAGAGAATTAAGCAAACATGGCATCTTAGAGTTTGTGAACATAAAAACAATTGCGGTGGCAGAATAAATCATTTTTCATCAAAATTATTTTGCCATTCATTGGAAACCTCTTTTGCTTTTTCTAATACAGATTGTTCCAGTTGCAATTTATAATTACTGATTGTTGCAGAAACTTTTTCATCAAATGTTCCAATGATCTGTGCAGCAATAATGCCTGCATTTTTAGCCGCATCAAGTGCTACTGTTGCAACAGGAACGCCATTTGGCATTTGTAAAATTGAAAGCATTGAATCCCATCCGTTAATTGAGTTGGACGATTTTATAGGCACACCAATTACAGGTAATGTGCAAAGGCTTGCAACCATTCCCGGTAAGTGGGCAGCGCCACCAGCGCCTGCTATAATAACTTTCAAGCCACGCTCAGCGGCTGTACTTGCATATTCTACCATACGTATTGGCGTGCGATGAGCAGATACAATTGTTAACTCAAACGGAATGTCAAATTCTTTTAGAATATATGCTGCTTCCTGCATCACTTTTAAATCGCTGTCGCTGCCCATAATTATTCCAACAAGTGGTAATTTTTGCTTAAGGTTTTTCACTTTCACATTTGACATAATCAGCAGTTAATTGTTCTTTGAAGTTACGAAATTTATTCAGGCAACTACCTTCAAATTCTTTTTTATCGCTTTCACTTTTTCAATTAAATCATTTTTGTCTTTACTCATCACAGTGGCGTGTCCCATTTTTCTTCCGGGCTTTGTTTGTTGTTTTCCATATAAATGCACAAATACATTTTTCATGGCTAAAACATCATCTAAACCTTTATACTTTGCATTACCTGCATAACCTTCTTCACCTAAAATATTTACAATTGAAGATGGCAGGATTGCTTCAGTATTTCCCAAAGGATAATTCAGCATAATCCGCCACAACATATCATATTGGCTGCAATAATTTGCTTCAATTGTGTGATGCCCGCTGTTGTGAACGCGTGGCGCCGTTTCATTAACCAACACATTATTATTTTTATCAACAAACATTTCTATGGCAAACAAACCTGCGCTGTCAAAACTTTTTACAAGTTGCAAAGCAATTTGTTCAGCCTTTACCAAAATATTTTTTGGTAAATCTGAAGGTGAAACCTGGTAATCTAATAAATTCAGTTGCGGATCAAATATCATTTCAGCTGCAGGATAAACAGCCGTTTCTTTTTTATCATTCATCGCAACAATAATTGCAATTTCTTTTTGTATGTCAACCATTTTTTCTAAAACCGAAGGCGCATCAAAACCTTTCTTAATTGCATTTTCGTTCCGCAAAACCTGCACGCCTTTTCCATCATAACCGCCCTGACCAATTTTATGAACAGCAGGCAAAAAATCAATATTATTTTTTAATTCAGATTTATTTTGTGTGATAATGAAATCTGGCGATGGAATTTGGTTCAACTGATAAAATTCTTTTTGAGTGATCTTATTTTTTATGATTTTTATCGCTGATGGTTTCGGATAGATTTTAACACCTTCGCTTTCTAATTTTTCCAGCGCTTCAACATTTACTGCTTCAATTTCTATTGTTAATGCATCAAGATTCTTTCCAAAATTATACACTGCATCAAAATCTTTTATATCGCCTTTTATAAAATGGTGACATAAATGCGCAGCAGGGCAATTTTCATCATTTTCTAAAACAAAAGTTTCCACCACATAATTTGCAGATGCCTGTAATAACATTCTTCCCAATTGTCCGCCGCCAAGAATACCTATTTTTGAATTTGTTAATTGATTCATTGCATTTAATCAAATATGAATTCTATAATGAGTGCAATATGTAGATTTTTTTTTCTAAAACCATTTCTTAAATTTTGTGTTTAATAAGCAATAGATTTTATTCAATTATGCACAAAAAAAATTTATTGTTTATTTTGCCGCAAATTAATACACCATAAGTTTTCATAATGTTTGAAGCATTAGTGAAGGGATTAATTTTAGGCTTGCTTTTAGGCATATCCGTTGGACCTATAATTTTCTCTGTTCTTAAACAAAGTCTTAATAATGGCCATCGTGGTGGTTATGTATTTATTGCCGGCGTTTCTGCAAGCGATATATTACTGGTGCTTATTTGCAATATGTTTACGCATTTATTTGATGCAGTTATGCAGCATGAACTTATAATTGGTATTGCAGGCAGCAGTTTATTAGTGGCTTTAGGTGTTTATAATTTTTTCTTTCGCAAAGTACAAACTGCAGAAAATGGCATGTTGATGGTGAACAATTTGCGTACGCATCATTTGGTTGGAATATTTTTTTCGGGCTTTTTTATGAATACGCTTAACCCCGGATCTTTTTTATTTTGGTTTGCAACAACTGCAACTATATCTGCAGACTCAAAACTTGTAGATCATCCTGATCAATATCGCTTCATTGTTTTTTTAACAGCATTGCTTTTTAATTTAGCGTCAGATACTTCAAAAGTTTTACTTGCAAATAAGATAAGGCTGAAACTTACGCCGCATAATGTGCACATTATAAACCGGATTTCAGGGTTTATATTAATGGGTTTTGGAATTGCTATAATTGTAACTATACTTATACGCGATGCAAATGCAGGCCAGCTTTAACAAGCTATTACAAGCTGCCTTTGTATTTTTAATTCTCATACTAAAAAATGAACCGCTGCCTACTCGCAATTATTACAGCTTTTATTCTTACTTCATCTTTTGCGCAGTCAGATTTTATTCAGTTGAAAAAGAAAGATAAGGTTATCGAAACCTGGTTTAAAGGAAATTATATTTATACGCAACTCAAAAACGGGCAATGGATAAATGCTTTAATCTATAATATTAAAGATGATAGCTTGTACCTGCGTCCATACATTGTGCAAACTTTTATTAACAGGCTTGGCTTAAATTTTTTGGATACAACATATTATGGCTTAATGGCTGTCAAAGCGAATTACCTGCATGCTTTTCCAAAAAAAAATGAAGGTTTCAGCTATGTAAAAAATGGATCTATTTTCAATATTGGCGGCGGCGGTTATCTTCTATTAAATATAATAAATACGTTAAGTAATAATGACCCTGTTTTTGGTTCAGACAATATTCCCAAATTAAGTATTGCAACCGGTGTATTAGCATTAGGAATTGTTTTAGGCTTAACGCATAAATCAAACTATATCATCGGCAAAAAATATCACATCGAATATATTTATACTAAACCGTCTTCGTAGTATTTTCGGCGCTGAATGAAAGATGAAAAACAATCATTTATTAAAAGATTTTTTCGCCGCCTGTTTAAAATAATTCTATACGGATTTATTCTTTCACTTATTTATTTATTGATATGCAAATGGCTGATGCCGCCAATTACCATCACACAATTAGGAAGCTGGATTGGTGGCGATGGTTTAAAAAGAGATTATGTTTCATGGAATAATATTTCAGCAAACGCAAAGCTGGCAGCTATTTCAGGCGAAGATCAATTGTTTCCCGTTCACAATGGTTTCGATTGGAAAGCAA
>JBDUBY010000451.1:0-12819 GCA_040003735.1 Parafilimonas sp. | reverse complement strand
AAAATAGTTATTTTAGATAATGCATATTTTTCGTAAGCGACAAGGTCAGGCTGATATAAATAACTGCTATTTCTATACAGATACAATTTATCAATTTCGCCACTTGTTAGCCGATGATCATTTAAAAGAAGTAGTTATTGCTTCGCTTCGATACCTTGTAGAAAAAAGATTAGTAACAATTTATGGCTTTGTAATTATGCCTAATCATATTCATTTGCTATGGTTTATGCATAGCAACAACGGAAAAGAAAGTGCTGCCGTAAGCTTTGCAAAATTTACGGCACATATGTTTAAAAAACATTTGCAGCAAACAGGTGAGTTACATGTATATAAATCAGATAAACAAGACAGGCAGTACCAGTTTTGGAAAAGAGATCCCCTTGCTATTTGTGTTTCAACAGAAAAAATATTTATCAGTAAGCTTGAATATATTCATAACAATCCTGTAAAAGAAAAATGGAGTTTATGTAAATATGCGGAAGATTATAAATGGAGCAGCGCAAAATTTTATATCACGGGTGAAGATGAGTTTAAAATACTTACGCATTATAAAGAGTAGTTCCGTTTGGTGAGGACACCAACCGGTAGGGAAATAAACATTATCCAATTACTGATATATTATGAAGATTATCACTTGGAATTGCAACATGGCTTTTCGAAAAAAGGCAGACTTTATTTTGAAATTTAATCCTGATATTTTAGTTGTTCCTGAATGTGAACATCCTGACAAGTTGAAATTTAAAAAGGGAACACCTTTACCAAAAGATATATTTTGGTATGGAACCAATTACAATAAAGGCCTTGCTGTGTTTTCCTATAGTGACTTCAAAATAGAACTGATAGAAACTCACAATCCCGAAATCAAAACGATTTTACCACTCAGAATTACGAACGGGAAATTCAATTTCATTCTATTTGCAATTTGGGCCTATAATCCAAACGACTTGTACTACAAATATATTGGGCAAGTGTGGAAGGCGATTGAATACTACGAAAAACTAATTGTAGAAAAAAATGTAATACTCATCGGTGATTTCAATAGTAATGCTATTTGGGATAAACTGAAACGACGAATTAGCCATTCAATGGTTGTTGAGAAATTAAAGACTTTAAACATTTCCAGCGCTTACCATGAATATTTAAATCAAATTCAAGGTCAAGAGATAGATCCAACATACTTTATGTATCGGCATCAAGACAA
This sequence comes from Parafilimonas sp., assembly GCA_040003735.1. Classification (GTDB taxonomy): domain Bacteria; phylum Bacteroidota; class Bacteroidia; order Chitinophagales; family Chitinophagaceae; genus Parafilimonas. Next base: position 11,618 of record JBDUBY010000451.1, on the reverse strand, counting down.
ACCTTATCATATTGATTATTGTTTTGCATCAGCAAATCTTATAGAAAAGCTAACTGCAGTTGATGTTGGTGCATACGAAGAATGGACGATGCATAGTGATCACAAACCGTTATCATTAACTTTTGAAGTATAACATCTCGACAAACAAAGGCGAAACATCAGCAGTAAAACATTAATTTAGTTCTGGTTGAAAGGAGCCTGGTTAAAAAAAAACTACGCAAATACGACTTGCCTTCATTGTATTTGCGCAATACGGTTGGGTATATTTTAAGAGTTAGCTGTAAATTTTTCGGTCAGCAGCATCATCACTTTGCACACTAAATAACTGATGTAATTTATTGTAAATTTGCCCTAATGCAGATTTTGGCAGTAGAATAATATATTCAACATATGACAACTTCTTCCGATTCCTTATCAGGAGGTTTGAGCATGAGTACGAAAGCTATTCAGTGCCCTAAGTGCAACGGCGAGATGGTGCAGGGGTTCATAATCGACTTTAAGGGGACAAAGTTTAGTGTTGTCAGCAATTGGGTCGAGGGAGCACCGGGTAAGGCCACCTGGTTTGGTACGTGTGTTCCAGCTCCAGCGGAAAAGTGCATTCCAGTGGGTACCTTCCGCTGTTCGGTGTGTGGTTTCCTGGAGTCGTATGCGCAACCAGAATTTGCTGCCAAGTGACAAGGCTTGCATACCTATAGCGAACCCGCCGAATTGTATGATAAATTCGCCTTTGTTGGTATGCTTCACCAACAAATAAAACATCAGCAGTAAAACATAAATTTAGTTTTTGTTGAAATGAGTTCGGTTACAAGAAACTGCGCAAATACGGCTTGCATTAATCGTAATGGGCGATAGGGTTGTGTATATTTGAGAGTTAGGTGCTATTTTATGACAGGCAGCGTTTCAGTTCAGGCAGGACAAAATGCAAGTGTGTAAAATGTTTTCAGCAGCGTTTATTGCGATAAAATTTGCAAGTAGTTTTTCACTTCTCCAATTAGTTTTGTTGCGACAGTTTACGCATGCAAATTCAAAAAGTGTTTAGCTTGACACTTCACTTCAATTTCATAAAAGCAAAACCTTTTCAAGCTTTGTAAAACTTCAAAGTCGACATTACGGGTGATATTTTATTTATATTTGTAAAGTAATTCGTATGGAAAAAATAATTCACCAGGGAAAAAACGTAATGCGGTTCAGAGAAATGCAGAGCATGAAACCGGAACGACTTGCCTATGAACTCGGTGAAGGCTGGAACGTTAAAAAAATATTTTTATTGGAGCAACAGCAAATCATCGAAGATTCTTTACTGAAACAAATCGCTGAAATATTGAATGTTACTGTTAAGGCAATTGAAAATTTTGAGGAGGGTAACATATATATAATGAGAAGCCCTAATGTTACTAACCATAGATTGAGTTTTCCTATTGTTGTTAGCCCGTCAGATAATTAATAGAAGCTCAAATAGCTACTTAAGCAACACCACCTCTCCCGGCGAAGTTTGCAACTTGCCACATCTATTTAAAGTTTGTAATTTTTTATATAAAAGCTAAGCAATGTAAAAATGAAGTTGAAAACTTCAAAATAATACAAGTGAAGTTGGAAACCTTGTTTAATCAAATTCAAACATCTTAGCTTTTACTTTGATGCTAATTCAACCAATACAATTTATGATTTTCGCCACTTCCTGCCTGCCGGTCTTTTAAAGCAACCAGTTATCGCTTCGCTTAAATTTTTCGTATTCACCCACTAAGATTGTCGCATTAAGACTGTATTAAAAATATTTTGTTCACGAGCTTTGTGATAACAAAAATAAATACCATGAGAAAGATAACAGTCTTATCATTTATTACATTAGATGGTGTAATACAAGCACCCGGCGGCCCTGAAGAAGATACAACAGAAAACTTTAAATACGGCGGTTGGAGCGCACCTTTTGATGACGAATCTTCAGGCCCAACAATGCAAAAACAAATGGAACGTGCAGACCTTTTGCTCGGTAGAAAAACATTCGACATTTGGGAAAACTACTGGCCTAAACATGCGGAATATTGGCCGGGCGTAAATGAAGTAACAAAGTATGTTTTATCAACAACAAGAAATAAATCTGATTGGGAAAATTCAGCGTTTCTTTCAAGTGTTGAAGACATTAAAAAACTTAAAAATTCAGACGGTGCCGAAATTAAAATATGGGGCAGCAGTAAATTGGTTCAGTTATTATTAAAGCATGATTTAGTGGATGAATTTTGGCTCAACATTCACCCCGTAATTCTTGGTAAAGGAAAAAGATTATTTAATGAAGACTCAGTTCCATCGTCGTTCACGTTAGCTGATAATTTCATTACTTCAAGCGGTGTTATTTTAGCTAATTATAAACGTGCAGGGGAAGTAAAAACAGGAACGATGGGTGCTTAATCAGCAATAATATTCAACAACAAAATATGCGAAAAATAGTTGCAGCAATAAACATGACGGTTGATGGCTTTTGCGATCACACAGCAATAACTCCTGATGAAGAAATACATTATCATTACAGCGGATTATTACGCAATGCAGGAATTATTTTATATGGCAGAATAACTTACCAATTAATGGAATACTGGCCACCATTTGTAAAGAATCCAAGCGGAAATAAATCAATGGATGAATTTGCTGTAGTGATAGATCAAATTCAAAAAATTGTTTTCTCTAACACATTAAAAAATCTTGAATGGAAATCTGCAAAGCTTGCAACAAAAAATTTAGCGGATGAAATTTCAGATCTTAAACAAGAGAAAGGCAAAGACGTTTTAATTGGCAGTCGTAGTTTAATTGTAGAAGGTTTAAATATTGGTTTAGTTGACGAATTTCAAATTTGTGTTCACCCGGTTATTGCAGGAAAAGGTTTGCCATTACTTAATAACATCAGCGACAAAATTGATCTCCAGCTTTTACAAACCAAAACATTTAATTCCGGTGCCGTAATATTTTATTACAGGCCTGTAAAAAAATGAATGCATTATCACTACACATCAAAATAGTCTGTAACTATTTATCTAATTGCTATTACAAAACTGTACCAGCTTTATAACATCATCTGCATTTTTAAAACTCACTTTATTTTTTTTAGCGTAATCATCAATCAAAGCTTCTTTACCTGCAAAAACTTTTTTCACATCTTTAATATTATTCACTGCTATAAACTTTCCATCTTTCTTTAAAAAATAATTCGTTTTGTTCTTAATCGTGTATTCATCTGTAAGCGTTAACGCATATGCTTTACCTGAACTTTTTAAATCTGTAATTCCGCTTACAGCAGATGTTTGCGTTTTACCAAAACCTGTTTCTGCACCTGAAGAAATAATATCGGAAGTGTATTGAATATACAACCCAACGGTATCATTTAAAGCAACATCATAAAAGGCATTATTGGCATAAACAAATTTCCTGTTGTTGAGATAAACTGTATCAACAGATGCAGGATCAGCCAATGCTAAATTTTGATCGCCTTGTTTAAATATCATCTCTTGTGTAAGCGTGTTGTAATTCAACATGGTTTTTGTAACCGTCCCGGATTTTTGCAACACACTGCCTTCATTAAATTCCGGAAATAAATATTGCGTTAGCTGTTTTACATTTCTATCTGCCTGAGCAAAAACGTTACAGCAAATACATGCTGTTACTATTATCAATACATATTTTTTCATGATCATTATTTTTAAGATTAAGTATTTAATTCATCGCCTGTTGGCACCGGGATCATCAAGGCATTTACCTGCCAGCGCGTACCGCAGAAATCTGCCATGGTTGCAATCTTTAATATATCACCATTTCTTTCATGCAAATTCATAATTCTTGCATAAGAAACACTGGCAGCCATGATGATAAAACTTCACACCGGTTTCTTCCTTCAATACTATAATTACGTTCAGTTAACGCCAACGGAATTTTGAATGATGGTTTCTTCTTTGCATTTTGTTTTATGTTACCGGCAGTTGTAAAAATGGCATCTTCGTTGTGTCACTCACTTCAGCAATTGATATTTCATTCAACATAACTTGCAATTACTTTTTCGCATCTCACTGTTTAGTGCTCACAGTTCACTGCTCACTAAAATCAATATTTCATTTCAACAACAGGCCACCCATTTTCATATTCAACAGGTTCAATGCACATCACTCTTCGCACATATAAATTTTTATTTTTTTGTCGTGAAGTTTCTGCTTCATTTTTCCAGATAGCATGATAAGCAATCCATACTTTACCATTCTTATCATGCACTATTGAATTATGCCCCGGCGCAAACCATGTACTGTCTTTTGCAAGAATAACACTGCTGCTATCCGTTCTTGTTTCGCCCAATCTTGTGAACGGACCAAATGCATCATCAGCTCTTGCAACCATTACTGCATAATTTGCATTATCGCCACAACAATTATCGCCAGAATAATACAGATAATATTTTCCATCATGGTAATCAACCCACGCTCCTTCTATCAATTTACTATATCCTTTTTCCTTGTTCGTTTGTAACACTGTAACGGTACTTGTTGTAGTAATTGTGTCTTTCCAGTCATTACTTAAAGTTGTTACACTTATAGGTGCAAAATCAGAACCCCAATACATAATTTTCTTTTTTGTTTTTGGATCAATCATTGCCATCGGATCCAAAATTTTAAATTCTTTTCCTTTCATTAAAGGTGTGCCTTTATCAACAAAAGGACCTGTTGGCGATGAAGAAAAAGCAACGCCGATACACATACCAAAAGTTGTGTCATTATTCTTTGCACAATAAAATAGTACATATTGTTTTAGTGATGAATCATACAAAACATGCGGTGCCCAATAGTTTTGCGTAGTGCCTGCCCATGTTGGTTTTTGCGGCAATGCATCGCCAATATAATTCCAGTTAAATAAATCGGCGGAAGATGCAACCTGTATGTTTATCATCTTTCCATCATGCATACTATTTGTTGCATACGCATAATAATTTCCATCCGGTGCAAGTATAACTGTTGGGTCAGGAAAATTAATATTTAAAACAGGATTATGCCTTTCGCCTGTTTGCTGCGCCTGCACTAAACATGAAAACAACAATGTGGTTATCGACAAAAAATATTTCATAAAGGAAGTATTGATATTGTTCAGTCAAATTGATTTGCTTTATTTTCCCCGCCCTTAAGGATGGGGCATGTTACCGGAATTATAAAACACACGGCATGCACCATTTACTTTTTTTAATGCAAGCTCTAAAACCTTTTTACCATTCATCAAAGGCATTAATTGCGAACTATAATTTTCGCAGGGATTTTTTCCATCTGATGGCGAAGCAACAGGCGCCGCAATTTCTGTCCATAAATCTTTACCATTATTCCTGTTTATCATAAACACGTTGCCGTTTTCATCAGCGATGGTGTTATCACTGTTTTTATTTAATACCTGTCCAATCAGCAACAATATTCCGTTTTGTGTTCCATCATCAAACCATGTAATTGTTGGTGCATGAGAAAAATGATTGCCCGCAGTTGATTCAACTCTTGTTTCTATATCTTTTGCATCGCCCCAATTATCTCCATCAGCAGAAAAACGAATGTATGTATCACAATTGTTTCCGCATACTTCATAGCACATAATATATGTACCATCTGGAAGCGTTGTCACGGTTGGCATTCCGGGACGTTTAATGTTATCATTTACTGCAACATCTTTTATATCATTACTCCATGTAAGTCCGCCATCTGTTGAAATGCGATGCGCAATAATTTGATTATAACCTTCCGTTTTATATTCTTCACTTGAAAAAAATATTACCAATCTTTTTTTATTATCAACTGTAAATTCAGGCTCCCATAATCCTGTTGTGCCTGCAACAGCGGTAGAATAAAATTGCCAGGTGCGTGCATGATCAATACTTTTATAAATGCGGATAGAACAATTGCTTCCTGGTGTTTGGTCTGTGCCAACGGAGGTTGCCCAAAACAATGTGCCGGCTTTAATATTATTTATATGTTGCGGCACTTCATACAACTCGCTGCAGCAATTGCGCGGTGATGTAGTCTCCTTTAAGTTTGAAACAGCAGTCCATGTTTCGCCACTATCTCTACTTTCATAAAATGCACCTGTATTGCCATTATCAAAACTTGCCATTAAAACGCCGTTATAATTTGCATCACTGTTTTGCAAACGGATTATTCGCGGATAATAAGCGACCTTATCTGCCATCATCTTTTCTGTACCTGGTTGTGCAGCACAAATAATTTTCAGGAACAATATTGACAACAATAAAATAAACTTCTTTTCCATCTATGATAATATCAATCGTTATAAGTACATAATGTATCATACAAACCACGACTATTTTATTTTTTGCAGCCGTGCATATATTTCAAGCATCGCAGCCTGGTCTATAAGTGTTTTTTTGTTTGCGTTACGACCTAACAAATTCTGACTATCTCTTTCATTTTTCCATGTTCTTTCAGCATCATTATAAAAAAATGCGAGTGCTTGTTTGTTGTTATCTACTTTATATAATTCTATAAAGCCCCGCAGCATAACTGCATTAAACCAGTAATTACCCGGAAGCTTTCCATCCTTATAAAAAAAGTTTTCTGCTGCATCAGCAATAGCTTCCGCTTTTTGCAGGTATTCTTTTTTGTGCGTGATATTATACAACAGCACATTTGATTGCAGCATTGTACCTGTGTTATAAGTATATTTTGCTGAGTCAATTTTTAATGAAGGAACTTTTATATTGTCGTAATATAAAAGATCAGGCGATTGCAAATGCGCGTTAACCCAATTATATAATTGCAAAGCAGTGTTCAAATATTTTTTATTATTGGTTATTTTATATAACTGCAATGCAACTAAAATTCCCGGCCCGTTAGAGCAGGTGTTCTTTGTTGTTTTATCGTTATACTTCCAGTACAAACCACCGCCTGCTGCCGTATCATAGCCGGTCATCATAAAATCATATATCTGCTTTGCAACATTTAGAAATCTTTTTTCGTGCCGGCGGTTATATATATCGAGATATGCAATGGCAATCCACTGGTTGTCATCATAAAAACAGTCATCCTTTTTTTCTTTTGTTACCGACGCCTGGTAAGCAGGCGTGGGCAAAGCATCTGTATAATATTGATCAATAGCGTTTACTACAGGAGAAATATAATTTTCATCCGGGTTGATTTGTTCTGCTTCATTTGCGGCTTGTATTAATGCACACAAAGGCCATAAATAAGAGTGCGTTTGCTTTTTACCTGCTGAATATTCTTCAAAAAAAAGTTTGGCAGTCGTATCATAAAAATGATGGTAAATATTTTGATACAACGTGTCTATACATGGCTTGTAATTTATTGCATGCGTTTGTGCATGCGCATGATACATGCCCGCAACGAAATAAAAGCAAGTAAAATATTTTTTAATGTTCATCAGTTTTAAAAGCTAACAGGTATTTTCTGCATACAGGCACCGTTCTCAGTTGAGGCTATGTATGCATTCAGGTTCATGCCGGTTTTTTCCCTGTATTGTTCGCGTGTATCATAAATTAATTCTTCCACGGCATCTTCTTTTACAATATTAATAGTGCAACCACCAAAACCACCTCCCATCATACGTGCACCAATAACTGCTTTATTATGTTTAACCAAATCAACCATTATATCCAGTTCATTACAACTCACCTCATACATTTTGCTTAAGCCTTCATGCGTACAAAACATCTTTTTACCAAAGGCAGTAATATCATTTTGCTGCAAATCTTTACAGCCGGCAAGTAACCTTGTATTCTCTTCTACAACAAACCTGCAGCGGTTATATATAAGTTTGTTTTGCACAACATATTTATCTAACATTTCAATGTTTACATCTCTTAAGCTTTGTATGTGTGGCTGGTGTTCGCGTATCATTGCCACACCTTCTTCACATTGTTTTTTTCTTGTATTATATTCTGATGAAGCGAGGGAATGTTTGATGCTTGTATCGAGCAAAACTATTTTTATACTGTCTTGTTTAAAAGGAAAATACTCATATTCGAGTGAGCGGCAATCAAGGCAAATTACATGATCTTTTTTTCCGTACATGCTGGTAAACATATCCATGATGCCGCATTGTAATCCAACAAAATCCTGTTCAGCTTTCTGCGCAATCTTCACCATTTCAAGCTTGCTGATATTTAACTCAAACAACTCATTCAAAGCAAAAACTGTTGCACATTCAATAGCCGCAGATGCGGCCATACCAGCACCAACAGGCACATCCCCATCAATAATTATATTAAACCCCGTTATAGAATATTTCTTTTTCAATAATTGATCTGCAACACCTAATACATAACTGCTCCAGTGAAGTTTATTCTGCTGCAGGTTTTCAATATCAGCTATATAATTTTCATTGTATTCTTCAGCATGCAGGTAAATTTTATTATCGTTTCGTTTGCTTATTGAAACATATACAGCTTTATCAATTGCAGCAGGTAATACAAAACCGTTATTGTAATCTGTATGCTCGCCAATCAAATTTATTCTGCCGGGAGCACGCACAACTATTGGATCTTCGTGATAGAGCTGATAAAAAATTCTGTTTAGTCTGTCGATATCGCACATGCGGAATCTAAATTTTGAATTGTATGTTTATGGAAGTCTATAAACCACAGTTGATTTCATTAATCAACTATAGACTACGGCCTGTCAACTATTGTCCTTTAACCATTTTTTCTTCCAGCACTTTCATAAAATAACCGCCTACTACACTGCGTGCCTGGAAGCCAACCTGTTTACCATCTGTTGTTTCATGCCAGTCGCTCAAAGGCACACGTGTTGGCGTTTCTGTTGCATATTTATAAATTGGATTTACTAATGCATCAAAATCTTTTTGATTACTGGTTAAGCCCGCTGTCCACATTATCCAATCACTTTTTGTATATGTTTTACGGCTGTCTAAAGGCAACCCGAATTTGTTTTGTTTGGTTAGGTAATACCTGATCTCTTTATCATACACTTCTTTTGGAAAAAGATTTAAGCCGAGCACCTTATCCCAAATAAGGTTATACTTCTGGCTCCATGTATCACCTTTATCAAAAGTTAATGCAAAATGATCACCAACGTCATCCATTTTCATCCAACGTAAAGCCATTGCTTTTGCTGTGTCAGTATATTTTTTAGCAGTTGCTTTATCGCCCAACATATCAGCCATCATACCATAACATGCAATGCCAACAATTGCTTTTGCAGAAAGGTTTGCATTGCGTGCAAGATGGCCGGCGAAATCATCTGTACATAATTGATTGGCCGGATCGAAACCATCTGTAGTTAGAAAGTTTACCCATTGCGTTAATGTTTTCCAATGCTTCTTAGCATAATCTGCATTGCCTTGCGCTTTGCAAAGTGCAGCAGTAGTAATGATCATGTTACCGCTTTCTTCAACAGGCATTCCTTCACCATAAGTTTGTCCGTTTGCCAAAGGATATGTGCCCAAATCATGCGCTGCATAAGCTTCTTTAAACTTGCCGCTTTCAGTAAAATAAAAAATACCATTCAACATGCCTTTTATCAATTCAGGATTATAAGCGATATACAAAGGCGCAGACGGGTATGTAATATCAACTGTGTTAATTGAACCGTTGCTAAAGTTTTCTTTTGATAAGAAAAGGATTTCCCCATCAGGGCTTTTTGTAACTGTATGCGCAGCGATTGATTGACGATAAGCAATGATGCAAAGTTTTGCATACGTTTCGCCGCCGGCAGCTACTGCATCATTATAAATCTTTTTATTTTCCGCGTCACATTTTGATAAAACATCATTATAATTTTTGTACGATTGATTTAAAACTTTTTCTATAGTAGTGCCATCTTTTAATTTCCACCAGCCTTTTAAATTTTGATGGAAATATTGAACCGCATATAAATCATCATAACCAACCATTATTAATTGTTCTGTTTCATCTGCACCAATTTTCTGTAACGGGAAAACAGTATTTAGCATTAACTGTTTTCCTGTTGTTAGATTTTTTGCTGATGTATTGCTTACAAAATTCTTCAAACCATCATCAATACCTGTAATGCTTTGTTTTGTTTTTGCTGATGAAGGCGCTGCTATATAAACATAACCCCAGTCAATGCGAAGATTATCACCTTTCTTCTGTAACACAGGCTGCTCAACGGTTCCGGCTTTTAATACAGAAAGATTATCATTAGTGTATTGTTGAGCGGTTACAGTTTGTGAAGGAACATTTACTGCAAGATCTGTTGTAGCGCCAAAATATAATTGTACATTATGTTGTCCATCGTCATTTGATTTTGTTTTAAATGAAATGTACGACACAGGATTTGTCATAATATCCAAATCATCAATAAGTAATGGAGAAGTGAATGTGAGGTTAAGATCAACAGCGCCACAAGTAAATGTATATGCCGTTTGTGTTGCATTCATGTTCAAACTTGTTTGCTTCGCTGTTTCAATACCGCTGAGCGAAGCATCAGGTTTAGGCGCAACACTTAAACCAAAATCTAACCCTTGACCACCCGCTGTATTTACAACATGAACCGCTAAAATATTTTTGCCTTTTTTAAGTTTATTCTTCATTGCATCATCAATAGAAAAATATTCTGTTGTACTATTCCAGCAATTGCAGTTATAAATTTTTTCACCATTCAAATACACTTCCACATCGTCATCATGAAAAAGTTTCAGATACATTTTGCGGTCAGGAATTTCATTTAATGTAAATGTTCTGCGCACCCATAAATTTTTGCTCTTCCATAAAGTTTTTGCATTCTTTCCGTCACTGAAAGGTGCTGCTCCTGTTTTCCATTTGCTGTCATTAAAGTTTGCATTCATCCAATCATCTGCAGGCGCTTCTTCTGTGTATTCAACATTGTAAGCTGCATCATCTGAAGAGGGCAATAAAGTTTCAGGCGCTTTATCTTCTTTGCCTAAAAAACGATATGTTTTTCCGTCTACTTTTATTAAACCAATTAACGATTGCGTGGTGCCTGTCCAGTGTTTTGTTGATGATGCATTTAATTCATCTGTAAAACTCCACACGCTGAAATATGGATTATGTGTGATTAACGGATAAGCAGGCGCTTTTGTAACCTGCGCAAATAATTGTTGCGAGAAAAATAGTAGTAATAATAATTTAAATGCTCTCATCGTATACTTCTTAATTTATTTTTTATGTAACCAGCAATTGATTGTTTATTCATCTTCGTTGTGTCACTCCCTTGTACTGCATATTTTTATGGCAACAATGGTTTCTTTTTTTTATTATAAACCTTTATGCTCATTCAATTCTTTGCCTGATTTTATTACAGCTGAATTAATTTTATTCACTTGCGGATAAGGAACAGTTATTTTTTCAGCATTATTAAAAGATGGAGGTTGTGTTGCAGTGGTTGCGTCAGCAACATCTTTGCCACCAACATAATCCCATTTACCATTTAAGTTCATCCAATCTTCGCGCTGCAATTGCGGACGCGGGTATTCAGGGAAAGGAACAGGCGCTTTTTCTGCAGCATCTGTAAAAGGTGTTTTCATCACAACTTTTATTTGTGCAAACATGTTGGATGAAATCGTTGCAAATACGATAATAAAGAATGAATAAAAATGTTTCATTAAATTTTTTATACCTATTCAAAAATGTAAGACCT
>JBDUBY010000213.1:0-12925 GCA_040003735.1 Parafilimonas sp. | reverse complement strand
AGCAGGTAAGCGCAGGCATTTATACGGTTAAATTAATGGTTGATCATACTTCATATAACACAAAAGTTGTAAAAGAATAAATTACGCTAACCTTTGAAAAAAAAGAGGCTTCCTTTTTACGGAAGCCTCTTTTTATTTTATAACACTTTGCGTGATGTTTTTTATTACCACTCTCCTCTTTTTATTTTATTGAACGGTGCATAATAACTGTTTTTATATCCATGTCTTGCTATCAATATTAATAAAATTACAGAAGCAATAACAGCAGTTACAGCAATGTTTTTGTGATCATCCCATTGGCGTACAGCAATGGCAATAAAAGCCCAAATACCAACGCCTGCGGCTTCACGCATGTTTCTTTTCCTGATAAGAAATATATAGATTAAACATGCAATAATGATCATAATTATAGCCCATGTTGCCGGTGAAATATTTATAGCAGACCAACCTGCATACACCAGCCACGACGCAATGCAGGCAACAGTTGCAGTAATAATCCAACCGAGATAAAATGTTATTGGCCACCAAACAAAAAAGATTGTTTTTACAGGTTCATCATCTAACTCAAGGCGCAACTTTATTGTTAATGCAGTAAGACTAATTAATAAAAGCAGCATAATAATTACACACCATCCAAGCCATTCATGTATCCAGCAATAACACCACAAAGCATTTAAAAGATTTACAGCAGTAAACCAAATTCCTGTTTTTTGTATGTACTGGTGAACATCATTATTTAAAATTGTGCATTGATAAATTATGAAGCATGCACACATTACATAAATCACAAGCCATATAAGAAACGCATAATCTGCAGGTGCAAATAATGTATCATATTTATGCGAAACTTCGGCCATTGCAATATTTGTAAGTGTATGCGTTTGCGCTATATAATTTATAAACAGAGCGATTAAAAATGACAACGTGTTCAGAATTACCAACAGTGTATTTTTTGCTTTCATGTATTTTAATTAATTACGATAAAGAATTCTTCTGATTGTTCAGCAAAAATGATTCTATTAATCCGGTTTATTAGAAGAATTATATCTTCATGACGCTACTTTAAAATATTTTATGTTTGAAGAACAATCTTAAATGAAGCACTAAAAAATAAATTATGAGTTACTTACCATCAGCTGAACGCTATTCAAAAATGAAATACAATCGCTGCGGAAAAAGCGGTTTGCAATTGCCTGCCATTTCACTTGGCCTATGGCACAATTTCGGTTCTGTAGATGTTTTTGAAAATGGAAGGAAGATCATTCATCATGCGTTTGATAACGGCATCACGCATTTCGATCTTGCAAATAATTATGGGCCGTTGCCTGGCAGTGCAGAAGAAAATTTCGGCAAAATTTTAAGCAAAGATTTTACAAGTAACCTTCGTGACGAACTCATCATTTCATCCAAAGCCGGTTATTTAATGTGGCCCGGTCCGTATGGCGAATGGGGTTCAAGAAAATATTTAATTGCAAGCTGCGATCAAAGTTTAAAGCGAATGGGTTTGGATTATGTTGATATATTTTATTCTCATCGTCCCGATCCAAACACGCCGCTTGAAGAAACAATGATGGCACTTGATGCAATTGTGCGCAGCGGAAAAGCATTGTATGCAGGCATCTCAAATTATGAAGCAGAAGAAGCAAAACAAGCAATAGAAATTTTAAAAAGTTTAGGCACGCCGTGTTTAATTCATCAGCCAAAATACTCCATGTTTGTGCGCTGGGTAGAAGACGGTTTGCTTGATGTATTAGAAAATAATGGTGTTGGCTGCATTGCGTTTTCACCATTGGCGCAGGGCTTGCTTACCAATCGTTATTTAAAAGGAATTCCCGAAGATTCGCGTGCAGCAAAATCAACAGGTTTTTTGCAAACAAGCGAAGTGACTGAAGAAAAAATTGCAAAGGTTAAACAGCTAAACCAGCTTGCACAAAAAAGAAATCAATCGCTGGCACAAATGGCGTTGGCATGGTTGCTTAAAGATGAAAGAATCACGAGTGTTTTAATTGGCGCAAGTTCAGTTGAGCAGTTGAGCAACAATCTTGCATCGCTGAATAATTTAGATTTTTCAAAAGATGAGCTTGCTTCAATAGAAAATATTTTGAAAGATTAAATTCATTTTTGGTTGCGGGCAATAGAACAAATGGCATCACCGTGCAGCCTGTCCGAACTTGATTCGGAATCACTCACTTGTACAATGAATTGGGTAACGATTATAGGTAATAAAAAAATTGATGTTCTCAGTTAATGCTGAATGCACCTGCCCAATTTTGCGAAAGCTTACAATAGCACTCAACTTATTATCGCATCCCCTTATAACCACGAATACTTAAAAAAAAGTATGTGTAATAAATAAAGAGTAACTTGTTACGTCTTAGTACTCCAATATATTCCTCATCCTGGAAAAACCTTAACAACTCCAGGTTTAACTGGCAGCGTATTGAAGCATTAAAGCTTACTCTTCCATTATAAAAGATATTCTCTGACTTTTCTGCATAAGCATGCAAAAATTTATTATTCAAAGTGTTTTGATGACTGGTGGAGTGTTTCACTTTAATGTAATCTAAAGTATTTCAACATTCATACGGGGTTGAAATACTATTCAGAATGATATTTTATAAAATTGATAACCATTTTCCTAATATAAAAAATCCAATGTTACAACCACATAAGACCGTTCATTCTAAATTAAAAATACTTCACCTTGAAGATCTCAAAAGCGACGCTGACCTGGTAAGAATACAATTAAAAAGGCAAATAACTGATCTTGAAATTTTAGTTGTTGATAATAAAGCAGATTTTATGGAGGGTTTGAAAAATTTTGACCCTGATATTATACTTGCTGACCACACTCTACCTTCTTTTAATTCACTGGAAGCCTTAACAATTTTAAAGGAAACAGGTAAAAAGATTCCTTTCATTTTAATTACAGCAACAGTATCGGAGGAGTATGCGATACAAGTGATGAGAGCGGGTGCATCCGATTACATATTAAAGGATAGACCGCAGCGTTTGCACGAGGCGATGTTGAGTGCAATTGAGAAATATAGATTAGAATCAGAGCGGGAAATTTTCTTAAAAAAAATAATAATTAGCGAAGCAAATCTTATTTCAAAAAATAACCAACTTATCCAGTTCAATCAGATTGTTGCACATGATTTACGGACGCCGGTTTCTAATATTATGCTTATGGCAAATATTATAAACGAGATAAAAGATAATGCTGAAAAAGAAATCCTCTTTTCCAATTTAAAAAGGATCGCCTCAAAAATTAATGAAACGCTGGATGTGCTGGTAGATGTTGCAAAAATAAACGAAGATGCAAACATTTATACTGAGAATTTATTTTTTAAAGATGCCTTTGATAATATATACAGCTCTCTTACCATTATCGCCAGGCAGTTGGGCAGTAAGTTTAATACAAACTTTACGGCTTGCCCAACCATTCACTATTCTAAAATATACCTGGAAAGTATTTTTTCAAATTTAATGACCAACTCACTTAAATATTATTCACCAGAAAGATCGCCGGTTATATCTATTATAAGCTACAAACAAAACAAAAATATCATAATGGAATATGAGGATAATGGTTTAGGACTTGATATGAAAAAAAATGGCGAAAAAATATTTGGTATAAACCAAACATTTCATAAAAACAAAGACAGAAAAGGACTTGGATTATTTATGATAAAAAATCAGATACAGGCGAGTGGCGGCAGCATACAGGCTGAAAGCGAAGAAAATAAAGGTATCAGGTTTATAATAAAATTCGCTGCATAAAATATTTTAGAACAGGCTTAATCCATTGAATGAATTTAAATAAAGAAATAGTATATGGGTAAAATAATAGTAGATGAACTAATTGTTGCTAACCAGGAACTCGCTTTTGAAAAAAGAGAAAAAGGTAAACGGGCAGCAGAGTTAGTTATTGCCAATAAAGAACTTGTCTTTCAAAATCAAGAGAAAGAAAAGCGCGCTGAAGAGTTGATTATTGCCAATAAAGAGCTTGTGTTTCAAAATGCAGAAAAGGAGAAGCGCACAGCAGAATTAATTGTAGCCAATAAAGAGCTTGTCTTTCAAAATGAAGAGAAAGAAAAGCGTGCAGCAGAATTGATTATTGCCAATAAAGAGCTTGTCTTTCAAAATGAAGAGAAAGAAAAGCGTGCGGCAGAATTGGTTATTGCCAATAAAGAACTTGTCTTTCAAAATCAAGAGAAAGAAAATCGTGCCGCAGAATTAATTATTTCCACACTGGCTAATAATAAAGAACGTGAGAAAGCTGAAGAGTATTTGGAGCGCCTGGCTGCTATTGTAGAATTTTCTGATGATGCAATTATCAGTAAATCCCTTGACGGAACAATAAAAAGCTGGAACAAAAGTGGTGAAAAAATGTTCGGTTATACTGCAGAAGAAGCTATAGGTAAAAATATTTCATTGATAATTCCACCCGAATTCATTGATGAGGAAAAAAAGATCCTTAAAAGAATAGGCAATGATGAAATTATTGAACATTTCGAAACCGTACGTATTAAAAAAAATGGCAAATTATTTCATGTTTCCATTACGATATCGCCTCTAAAAGATAATTCAGGAATAATAACAGGCGCTTCCAAAATTATACGGGATATTACTCTGAGCAAAAAATATGAAGAGCAACTTATTGAAATCAACAAAGACCTTATAATACAGAATAAAGAGAAAGAAAAAAGGTCTATGCAGTTGGAAGAAGCAAATAAAGAATTAGAATCTTTCACTTATTCTGTATCGCATGATCTGCGGGCTCCGTTGCGTGCTATTAACGGCTTTACACAGGTAATGGTTGAAGATTATATAGATCAGTTAGATGAGGAAGCAAGAATTGTACTGGAGGATATATTAGCAAACTCCATAAAAATGGGGCAACTGATTGATAACCTGCTTGCGTTTTCTCGTTTAGGCAAGCAGCGGGTTTCATTGGTTCAGGTGAATATTAAAGAAATAGTAGCTTCAGCAATAGCAGAACTAAAAAAAGATGAACCTAACCGAATACTTCATATTACTATAAAAAAATTAGAAGAAATAAAAGGAGATAGAAATATGCTAAAGCAGGTATTTATCAATCTTATTTCCAATGCTTTTAAATATACAGGCAAAAAGCAGGATGCTGAGATAGAGATTGGATCTTACCGGGAAAATGACCAGTGCATTTATTATGTAAAAGATAACGGGGCAGGTTTTGATATGCAATACTATGATAAATTGTTTGGTGTTTTTCAACGCCTGCATAGCAGTAATGAATTTGAAGGAACAGGTGTAGGACTGGCCATTGTTCAAAGAATTATAGCAAAACATTCCGGCAAAGTATGGGCTGATGGGAAAGTAAATGAAGGAGCCTGCTTTTTTATTTCACTGCCGGATTTTCCTGATGAATTTGATAAACAATAAAAAAATTATATGACAGATAAAGATGTTCAAATATTGCTGGTAGAAGACAATAAAGCAGATGCGATGCTTACTATGAGAGCATTAAAAAAGCACAATCTTGCCAATAATGTAATTCACCTTATTGATGGTGCCCAGGCACTGGATTATATTTTTGGAACAGGGGAATACGAAGGAAGGAATATTGACAATAAACCCAGGGTAATTTTCCTTGATCTGAAAATGCCGAAGATTGACGGACTGGAGGTGCTAAGGATCATTAAACGTGATGAGCGAACCAAACTTATTCCTGTGGTGATGATGACCTCGTCAAAGGAAGAAGCCGATATTGTAGAAAGCCATAAGCTTGGCGTAAACAGCTACGTTGTTAAACCTGTGGGTTTTGATAACTTCTCTAAAATCATCGCCGACCTTGGCTTTTACTGGCTGGTAATTAATAATACCCCACAATAATTGTATGATTACCGCAAACCCTTTAATAGCAGATATAGATCATCCCGTAATCATTAATAAAAAATTAAAGATTTTACATCTTGAAGATCTGCATAGTGATGCTTTACTTATAACCAATGCACTAAAAAAAGGAAAAATTATTTATGAAGCATTGGTAGTAGATACAAAGAATGATTTTATAAAAGCATTGGCAGAATTTGCGCCTGATATAATTCTTGCCGATCATTCTCTTCCTGCTTTCAATTCAATTGAAGCATTAAGCATATTGCATAAAACAGGTATAAAAATTCCATTCATACTTATTACCGCCACTGTATCCGAAGAATTTGCAGTGGATGTAATGAAAAGAGGAGCAGACGATTATATTTTAAAAGACAGGCTTGAACGTTTACCATCAGCCATTAATAACGCTTTGAAAAAATTTCGTCTTGAAAAAGAGCAGCAAAAATCACTTGAAATAATAAGCAATAGCGAAAAACGTTTTCGTGCCTTAATAGAAAACGGCGCAGATGCCGTATTAATATTAACAGCGGAAGGAAGACCAACTTACGTATCTCCCGCAGTTTTCCGCATTTTAGGTTATACTGAAGAAGAAACAAAACATTTAGTATTAGTACAAAATATACACCCTTATGACCAGGCACACGTGGCACAAAAAATGGAAGAATGTTTAGCAAAACCTGGTATAGCTATAAGGGGTGGCATAGCCCGGGTAAAACATAAAAATGGAACGTGGGTTTCAATGGATGCAACACTTACTAATATGCTGCATGACCCAAACATTAATGGTATTATAAATAACACCTGGGATGTTACTGAAACCAAAATTGCAGAACAAAAAATATTGCATGCCAATCGCCTGTATGCTTTTATAAGCCAGATAAACCAGGCTATTGTTCATATTAAAGATGAACAAACATTGTTTAATAAAGCATGCACCATAGCGGTTGAATATGGAAAATTTAGTAAGGCATTTATTGGTATTACTGATTCAGAAACGAAAAAAATAAAACTTACTGCCAGTTATGGAATGGCGGAAAAAGATTTAGAAATGCTTTCTGAATATGATTATGAAAATGATGGACCCATTGATAAAGCAATGAAGGGTTTTGACTATGTAACAGTGAATGATATAAAGAAAGCCCCGCAAATAAAATTAAAAAAATATGCTGAAGAAAGTGGCATGAACGCGTGTATTTTTCTTGCCATAAAAAAAGGAGGAAAAGCCATTGGCATTTTTAATATTTATTCTGCAGAAACAGATTTTTTTACTTCAGCGGAAATTAAATTATTGATGGAAGCAACGGGTGATATTTCGTTTGCCCTTGATGTTTTTGAAAAAGATAAACTAAAAACAACAGCAGAATTAAACCTGCAAGCCATTTTTGAAAATACTTCTGATGGATTTGTTCTTGCAGATAAAAATGGAATAATAAAAGCTTTCAATAATAAATCCAGGGATAGGATCTTGTTGAATACAGAGCAGGAAATACATGTTGGTGACAGCATTTATGATTTTATTGATGAATCGCGGAAAGATGTGTATAGAGACAGTATCTCTAAAGTACTCTTGGGCGAAGTAGTGCGTTATGACTATCCTTACACAAGAAAAAATGGCCAAACGAAGTGGTTTAGTTTTACGGTTAATCCTGTTTATAATGGTAATAATATAACAGGGCTTAGCATAACCTCTTCAGATATTACTGATAGAAAAATAGCCGAACAAAAATTAAGTGAAAGTGAATTATTCAATAAAGGAATTCTTGCTTCTCTTCATTCGCATATAGCAGTTATTAACGATAGCGGAACTGTTATAACTGTTAATAAAGCATGGAATGATTTTGCAAATGAAAATGGTGCTACATCTTTAGAACGCGTTTCAACAGGAAGCAATTATTTTGAAGTTTGCAAGAAAGCATTTGCAAGTGGCGAACCTTTTGCGGGATTAGCCCTGGATGGCATTCAATCAGTTTTTAAGAAGGAACGCCAGAGTTTTGAATTGGAATATCCCTGTCATTCTCCTAATGAAAAACGCTGGTTTACAATGAATGTGTCGAATTTTGGAAATGACGACTCTAAAGTTGTTATATCACATCAAAATATTACCGAACGGAAAATAGCAGAGAATAAACTTAGTTCTACTTCTATCGAATTGCAAAAAACACTTACTGATCTCAATAAAATACTGAATTCTTCTTTAGATGTTATCTGTACAATTAATGGCAACGGAGAGTTCATTAATGTTAGCGCTGCATCACAAAATGTTTGGGGCTACGCGCCTGAAGAACTTATCGGCAGCAAATTTATGAATCTTGTGTATGATGAAGACGCTGATATTACCTCAAAAGCAGCCGAAAAAATTGCAAGCGGAATCCAGGTGCCAATATTTGAAAACAGGTACGTGCATAAAAGCGGGAGACTTGTTAACTTACTATGGTCAGTTAACTGGGATGAGAAACTAAAATTTATGTTTTGCATAGCTAAAGATGTAACAGAGAAAAAAAGATTGGAGAAGGGCGTAGAAAATGAAAGAGATCAGTTCTTTTATATGTTTCTAAAAGCTCCGTCAGCTATCGGTATGCTAAAGGGTGCTGATCATGTTTTTGAAATGGTTAACCCGCTTTATTTACAGTTGATCGGCAAAAAAGATGTGATAGGAAAAACAGTAGCAGAGGTGCTTCCCGAAGTAATTGAGCAAGGATTTATTGACTTATTAGATACTGTTTATACATCAGGCAAATCTTATACAGGCACAGAAGTATTAATTAAGCTTGACAAGGAAGGAAATGGTGAATTAACGGATGCCTATTTAAATTTTGTTTACCAGGCCTATAAAAATAATGAAGGAGCTATAGAAGGTGTTTTCTTTTTTGCAAATGACATTACAGAACAAATACAATCAAGAAAAAAAATAGAAAAAAGCGAGAAATTTTTTAAAGGAGTGATCGAAAACAGCGATGACATGATCACGATATTAGACTTAACCGGAAATACAATTTATGCAAGCCCGGCTGTATCGAAAAAATTTGGATATACAGCAGAAGAATGTTTAAGCATAAACATAGCCGGTATTGTTCATCCGGATGATGCTTACATACTGCAGGAGTTTGTAATGAAAGTAATGATGCATCCGGGAGTGCCTATGCAATGTCCGTCAATACGGGATAGAAAAAAAGATGGTACCTATATATGGGTTACAGGCACATTAACCAATTTTCTTGACACAGAAGGCATTAATGCGATAGTAGCAAATTTTAGAGACATTACTGAAAAGAAAAAATTAGAAGATCTCTTAGAAAAAACCAACCGGCTTGCACGCATAGGTAGCTGGGAAATTGATGTGATTAAAGGAACCGTTTTCTGGTCTGATATAACCAAGGAAATCCGCGAAGTTGATCCTGATTTTATCCCTGATTTATCTATGGGAATACAGCTTTTTAAAGAAGGAGATCACAGGGATACAATTTCTAAAAGAGTACGCGATTGTAAAGAAAAAGGAATTGCATGGGATGAAGAATTACAAATATTTACGCAGAAAGGAAATTTAAAATGGATTCGCACTATTGGCGAGGCAGAATTTATAAATGGCAAGTGTGTACGCATATATGGAAGTTTCCAGGATATTGATGCAAAGAAAAAAGCTGAAACAGAAGTTTTAAAAGCGCATCAGGAAAGGAATATCATTCTTGAAAGTATTGGAGACGCATTTTTTGCAGTGGACAAAAACTGGGTAGTAACTTATTGGAATAACCGTGCAGAAAAAATGTTGATGACACCAAAAAATAAAATAATGGGTCATCAGTTGTGGGAGATATTTTCGGAGTCTGTTGATTCAGTGTCTTACACAAAATATCACCAGGCGCTTGAAAACAATGAGGTAGTTCGTTTTGAAGATTATTATGAACAATTGGATAAATGGTACGCAATAAGCGCCTATCCTTCAGCGAACGGCCTGTCGGTTTATTTTAAGGATGAGACAGAACGCAAACATGCAGAACAAAGCCTGAAATCTGAAAGAAATCTTCTCAGAACTTTAATAGACAGTTTGCCTGATTCGATATATTTTAAAGATAAAGCAGCAAAAAAATTAATCAGTAATAAGTTTGATTATAACCTGCTTGGGGTAACAACAGAAGAGGCAGTGTTAGGCAAAACTGACCTGGACCTGTTACCGGCAGCTATTGCATCAATTACATATGAGCAGGATATGGAAATATTAAAAACCGGCAAACCGCTTATTAATGTTGAAGAATATTTTACTCCAAAAAACCGCATGCCCTTATGGTTGCTTACAACCAAGCTTCCTCTTAGAAATGAAAAAGATGAAATTATAGGATTATTAGGCATTGGCAGGGATATTACTGAAGAAAAAATTGCTGATGAAAAGCTGCACAGATCTCAGTCAAATTTAAAAGCACTTATCGAAAACACAGATGCATCAATCTATTCTCTTGACAGGGATCTTCGCTACATCACTTTTAACCAGTTTCTGCACGATACTTTGGATAAATTATACGGTTTAGATATAAAAACTGGTGATAGTGTTTACGGCTTTCTCGAAAATTTAAAACCTGAAGATGCCCGCAATTGGGAAGTAGTGTATTCAAAAGCATTAAGCGGAGAAATAGTGAAATTTGAAAAGGAATTCGAAACTACTAACGATTTCCATACCTATATCGGCTTCTCCATTTATCCTATTTGGGAGAACGAAAAGGTAATAGGGCTTTCCTGTTTTGCTTTTGACATTACTAAAAAAATGCAGGAAGATATTCAGAAAGAAAAAATTACTGCTGATTTAATTCAGCGCAATAAAGATCTTGAGCAATTTTCCTATATCGTATCGCATAACCTGCGTGCACCTGTGGCAAATATTATGGGCTTATCAGCAGAACTTATACAGGATACACATAATAAAGAAACAACTGACATGTTGAAAAACGAATTAGCTGTGTCTGTAAAACGACTCGATACTGTAATTATTGATCTTAATAATATACTTAATGTAAAAAGCGGCATCAACGAAAGAAAAGAACCGGTAAAACTGTTGCACATGGTTAAAAGCATTCAATCAGCAATCCGGAATTTAATTCAAAAAGAAAGAGTACAAATTAAAACTGACTTTAGCATAATAGGAGAATTTGTTACCGTTAAAAGCTTTATCCACAGTATATTTTATAATTTAATTTTAAACAGCATAAAATACCGGCAGCCTGAATTAGCACCTGTAATTGAAATAAAAAGCCAGCTGCGTGATGGTAAATTAATTATCACTTTTAAAGATAACGGATCCGGGTTTGACCTGTTGAAAAACGGGGAACATATATTCGGGTTGTATAAACGTTTTCATAAAAATATTGAAGGCAGAGGAATGGGGTTGTTTATGCTGAAAGCACAGGTGGAAACGCTTGGAGGAAAGATTACGGTGAAAAGTGAAATAAATAAAGGGGCAACATTTACAATGGAATTTCCAATATAAAAAATAATATACAATTTATGAAAATGCCTGACCGGTTTATGGTGATTGATGATGACGCCATAAACAATATGATTTGTAAACTTTTAATTCAGCGATGTTTTAATGAAGTAAATATAAAACTGTTTACAGAGCCCGAAGACGCACTTACCGCTATTAATTTTGAATACACTAAAAAAGGGAAAATGTTATCTACTGTGCTTTTTCTTGATATAAATATGCCGGTAATGACGGGATGGGAATTCCTCGAGGTTTTTAAAAATTTCAATAGCAGCATTCAACAACAGTTTACCATATTTGTTCTTTCTTCTTCTATAGATTATAAGGATGAAGAAAAAGCAAAATCGAATCCCTTAGTGGCAGGGTTTATTTGCAAACCACTTACGGCTGAAAAGATCATGGAAATGGTAAGCAATGCTCAAAAAATCCTTGCCTGAACTTCGGTTTTTGTTTCCTTTTAATTCACCTGTTAACTATTAACCCGGTTGCATATGTTCCTTTTATAAAAAAAGCCCCGCCTTCGCGGAACTTTTAAAAACACTACTTAAAAAAGCCTATCGGAGACTTCATTGGGTTTTTCGGAGATTGGATTTATTAATTGTAAAGGTGGCAAATAAGATTGGTGAAGAAGAACTATTATGGTTTGTTTTAAACCCCATAAGACATGCCACCACATTAACACTGAAATCGAAGCTTTGGCAAATCAATTAAGACAAACATTAGACATCTTTCTAATTAAGATGTGTATATTTGAAAGCGATACAAGAATATAAGATTCTTTCTTCTTTGCCCTTCTGAATATTTCGCAACTAACTCAAAAAATACTTATGAAAAATGAACAGTACATTATTGCTATTGGCGCATCTGCAGGCGGCATGGAACAAATCAATACATTTTTCGATTATACTCCTTTAGATGGTGTTTCCTATATTGTTATCCAACACTTATCGGCTGATTACAAAAGTATGATGGCATCGCTACTTGCACGGCATAGCAAGTTAAATATTGTGGAAGCGCAAAATGATATGACTGTGGAGAAGAATAAAGTCTATCTTATTCCGAGTAAAAATAGCATGACTATTAAAGGTGGGAAATTATTACTGGCTGAGAAACACAAAGGCGTTAACCTTACCATCAACACATTTTTTACATCGCTGGCGGAAGAAAAAGGAGACAAAGCAATTGGTATTATTTTATCAGGCACAGGTTCAGATGGCACCGAAGGAATGAAGGCAATAAAAAAAGCAGGCGGCGTATTAGTAGCAAGCGATCCTACAACATCCGAGTACGATCAAATGCCTTGCAGCATTATAGCCACCGGGTTGGTAGATTATATTACTTCCCCGGAGGAAATGCCAAAGGTGATAGAACATATTGTTGCAAATAAAATGGAGAAGGCTGACTTTGAAACTGAAGAGGAAGAAGAGAAAAATATGATCGCTATTATTGATCTTATAAAGGATAAACTTCCTGAAGATTTTTCCGGTTATAAAAAAAACACGATACTGCGCAGGATTAAAAGAAGAGCTTCGCTGCTTAACCTTAATAATCTTAAAAGTTATCTTGATCTGCTTA
>JBDUBY010000195.1:0-12993 GCA_040003735.1 Parafilimonas sp. | reverse complement strand
GCTTCATCAGCAAACAAATACAAATTGTA
The DNA here is from genome assembly GCA_040003735.1 of Parafilimonas sp. Lineage (GTDB taxonomy): Bacteria > Bacteroidota > Bacteroidia > Chitinophagales > Chitinophagaceae > Parafilimonas. Next base: position 12,964 of record JBDUBY010000195.1, on the reverse strand, counting down.
TTTCAATGCAAGCGTTTTCAAGACTTCCATTTCATTCTTGCTATATAAATATCCTGTGGGATTATTTGGATTGCAAACAACAATTGCTTTTGTTTTATCAGTTATTGATTTTTCGAAATCTTCAATTGGCGGCAAGGCGAAACTGCTTTCTATGTGTGATGTTATTGGCACAACATTTACACCAGCGGCAACTGCAAATCCATTATAATTTGCATAATATGGTTCGGGAATTATTACTTCATCACCAGCATCCATACACACCATAAAGCCAAATAAAATAGCTTCGCTTCCGCCTGTTGTAATAATTATTTGATTGTGATTGATGCTGATATTATTCTTTGCATAATATTCAACAAGCTTGCGCCGATAACTTTCATTACCTGCGCTATGGCTGTATTCTAAAATTTTAAAATCAGAATTACGCACTGCATCCAACACATGCTTTGGGGTTTCAATATCTGGCTGGCCAATATTTAAATGATAAACTTTTATGCCTTTTTGTTTTGCAGTTTCTGCAAACGGCACAAGTTTTCTTATTGGTGATGGCGGCATTATAAGGCCGCGTTTGCTGATTGATAATTGAGACATAGGCAAACCTAATAAAAAAGCTGAACAGAATTAATAAAGATGCAGTGTTGCGACGCAACCGTGATGCCATTTATACAACTGCTGGTTACCAAAAAATTACCCGTTAAGCTTTCCTGATTTTTTTATAATGCGAATAAAAATATAAACAAGTACTAAAAAAGAAAGAATGATTACAAGTAATGTATTGCGCAAATGCGCATCATAATTTGTTAACTGCGGATAATAAAACAATAGCAGCAAAACAATACCACAAAGCCATATAAAAGTTGTTGTATGCTCTTTGGATATATAACGTTTCCAGTTAAAATGCATACCAGAAAATGTTTTGCCGATACCATTTAAATTGGGAAACCACCGGTTTACTCTTGCACAATAATTATTGAATTGTTCACCGAATTTATTTCTTAAAAAATTTTCTTCCGCTAATACAATTGCCTGGTAAATAAACAGGAAAAATGGTATCATTATCAGCACATATAATAATGAGTTGGAAAGAATGCCAACGCCTACAATCATTAAAATATTTCCAACATACAAAGGGTTTCTGCAATGTGCAAATATGCCGGTGGTAACCAAATCCTCAGCATATACTTTTTTATTTTTTCCGCCACGAATAATATAAGCCAAGCCAATAGTTGCACCACGAATTGCCTGCCCAAGAATAGTTATTATCAATCCAATAATAATAGGATACCAGAAATAACTTACGCCGCAATTTTTTTCAGTAAATAATTGCGGAACATTAGGTACAAAAAGCAATGCGTAAAAAATTATAAAAAGCCAGTTGCGGTATTTAAAAAAGAAATTGCCGATTTGTACCATACTATTTTTTTACTGCGATAAGCCCGGCGAAATTATACCATTTAAAAAATATTTCTACATGCGCAAAACCAGCTTCGCGCAACATCAAATTATCTTCACTAAGTTTATAAGGAATTAAAACATTTTCCAGTGCTTCGCGCTTTTGCGAAATTTCCATTTCACTGTAATGATGGCGGCGCTTCATGTCGTAATAATATTTTATAAAATCACGATTGAAAGAACTTTCTTCAGCCAATATTTTTTCAATCAATATTAAAACACCGTCTTTATTTAAACCATCATAAATTGTTTTTATTAATCTTTCGCGATGAATGGGCCGCACAAACTGAAGCGTTAAACACAACACAACTACAGATGCATTTTTTATTTCAACATTTTTATTTAAGTCTGAGTTTACCAATTGATAGTTGCGCTTAAAGCCAGCCTCTTTTAATTTGGTATCACATTTTGCAAGCATTTCTGATGAATCATCTACGCCAATAAATTCTATATTCTCCGGCACAAATTCATTCATACCAATCATAGTTGTTCCGGTTGAACATCCAAGGTCATACACGTAACTTCCTTCTTTTGCGCGGTCTGCAGCAAGCTCTGCAATCATGCGTTGCATTTCGCCATAATAAGGTACCGAACGGTTTACCATGTCATCAAAAACATTGGCAACGGTTGTTCCGAATTTAAAATCGGAAGCATTCTTTATTTCTTCTTTAAAAACCTGGTCCTGACTCATAATGTGATACAGCATTTTTATCTGCAATGCAAAAATATTGCATACAAGTTTTAAACGTTGAAAGTATTTTCACCAGTTTATTTTAATATAATCATACAACGGATTTATATATTGATTAATAAAAGTGCTAACAAATTACGTTCATTAAGCCTCTGGAAACATCGCTTATGATACAGTGCTTTTTCAAATACACATCTGTTTAATAAATATTCTTTTTCTTAAAAATTATGCTTGAATTTTACCGCGTAAATATTCTTGAAACAAACCCTTTGTTTGTAAAATATGACTTTAAAAAGCAGGATTTTATTGTTGATTGTTTTTTTGATTACTGCAAATGTTATGGCGCAAAGCCCTTATGTTTTAAATGGAAATGCAACGCAGGACGATTGCCATTGTTATACACTTACGCAGGCCTTACAATTTCAATCGGGATCGATCTGGAATAAAAACAAAATAGATATTTCACAGCCTTTTGATTACATTTTTAATGTAAATCTTGGATGTTATGATATTGATGGCGCCGATGGAATTGTATTTGTACTACAGCCGGTAAGTACAAGCCTGGGAGACTATGGCGCGGGGATGGGTTTCCAAAATATTAAGCCTTCCGTTGGTGTTACAATTGATACCTACCAAAATGGAGATCAGGGTGATCCGTATTACGATCATATAAGTATCCAGGCAAATGGCGATACTTATCATGATTCACCAAACAATCTCGCCGGGCCTGTTACAGCTTTGGCAAACAGCGATAATATTGAAGATTGTAAATGGCATACGCTTGAAGTAAACTGGCAACCTGCAACAAATACGATGCTGGTAAGTATGGATGGGGTTTTACGATTATCACTTACAAAAAATATTATAGCTGATATTTTTTTAAATAACCCGATGGTGTACTGGGGATTTACTTCTGCCACCGGCGGATCTGTTAACGTTCAAAAAATGTGCACCGCATTGAACGCAAATTTTACTCTTGCATCACATAATAATACGTGCATAGGCACGCCGCTTACATTTGTTGATAGTTCTGTTTCTTTTGGAAATATTTCCAATTGGTATTGGAATTTTGATGATGGCACAACATCTAATCAAAAAGATCCGCCAACACATGTGTATGCTTCGCCGGGCATTTATAATGTTACTTTAAATGTTTTAGGTGGCGATGGTTGTTTGTCTGACACTTTCAAACAACAAATAACTGTCGGCTCTTACCCGGTTGCAGATTTTAAAACGAATGTTGTTCCTATTTGCACAAACCGCGATGCTGTTTTTACTGATGCCACAACGTTAGATGTTGGTACCGAAAATTATTGGTATTGGAACCTTGGAAATGGCGAAACTTCAAACCAACAAAATCCATCTCCTGTTAATTACTCAACCGGCAATTACAACGTTCAGTTTTATGTAAAAACAAAAGAAGGCTGCGCCTCAGATACCGTAGAAAAAAACTTTGTTGTAATGCAAGCGCCAGCTATTGATTTTACTACAAAAGATACTGCCTGCAAAAATGATCCAATTCTTTTTACGGCAGAAAATCTAACCAAAGAAATTCCCATAGCTAAATGGTACTGGAATTTTGGAGATAATTCCACTTCAGCTGATTCAGATGTTACTTATAAGTATTCAGCCGGTGGATCATATAATGTTACATTGGTGGCAACAGCAATAAATGGTTGTTTAACTGATACCATTATAAAACCGGTTATCATTTATGCAACTAATGCTAATGCTGGAAACGATTCAACAATAATACTTGGTTATCCTTATCAATTACAGGCAACAGGTGGCGATAATTATGCGTGGTCGCCTTCAACCGGTTTAGATAATCCGTTCATTCCAAACCCGGTTGCAACATTGTATGATGATATCACTTATACTGTTACTGCCTCAACAATCATAGGTTGTGCTACAATTGATGCTGTACATATTAAGGTTGCAAAAGGCCCTGAAATTTATGTTCCTTCTGCATTTACTCCAAACGGAGACGGCAGAAATGATCGCTTTAAAATAATTCCCGTTGGTTTAAAGGAAATCAGCTTTTTTGATATTCTTAACCGCTGGGGAAAAGTTATTTATTCTTCAAAAAATTCTTCCGAAGGTTGGGATGGATTAGTTCATGGTATTCCTCAGCCAGCAGGTACATATGTTTGGATAGTTGCAGGAAAAACCACTGATAACAGGATAATAAAAAAACAGGGTACAGTTGTTTTAATAAGATAATATTTGATGCACTTCCTTTTTATGTTCTTTATTGTTTAAAAGAAATATATAAAACCTAAATAATAAAGTCGTTTTAAACTTCTGCGTTTAAACATCAATCATAAAATTCCGTCACGTTTAAAACACCTGGAATGAAATACAAATTTGTTTTCTTGCTTGCAATAATTCTATTTACAACTACAACATTTGGCCAGAGCTGGAACGCAGACAGTACAGGCAATTTAAGCACTGCTAATGGCATTATTTATGCTTTATATAATGTAATTTCTGGTCCGTCTGGCCAGGAAAGAAATTGGAATGATTTCAGAAATCTTTTTGCAGAAAATGCTCGTATGTTTATAGCCGTACCCAATGATGATAGTGGCTCCGTTTTAAAATCCATTACGCCTGAAGAGTACGTGCAACGTAACCAAACACGCTTGTCTGATATTGGTTTTAATGAAGAAGAACTGTACCGTATAACTAATGCATACGGTGCAGGAACGCAAATATTTTCAACCTATGAATCGCATTTTACCAATAAAAATGGCGAGGAAGAAATAACAAAAGGCATCAATAATATTCAATTATATTTTAATGGTCAACGTTACTTTATTGTAAGTATTTTTTGGGATGCAAATGCAAAAAATATTGAAGTACCTGAACGTTATTTACCAAAAGGAAAAAATACAGAATACCAGATAAATTTATAAGCTGAATGCTTAAAGCTTAAGGCCAAAAGCTTTTACTCAACAATTCTCAGCTTCGCATAATTCAGCATAATTTTTTTCTCGCCGTTCAATTCAAATTGAACGGTAGCAATTGGATTATGTGCGCTGCCTTCCATTTTTGTTACTAATCCAAATCCAAATTTTTGATGCTCCACTTTTTGGCCTTCCTGCAAATTGGTTGTATCGCTCGGCATAAAATCTTTTGAAGGAATATGCTCAACAGGTTTTGGTTTGCTTGTAATTGCAGACATGTAAGAAGGTTTCTCAGTTGACTGTTGATTATTGACTGTTGACTTACTTTCAAATCCTCTGTGCATTCTTGCAAATGCAGAACCCATGTTGCTGTGGCTTTGATTTCTTGCGCCACCACCTGCAAATGTTCTGTCTAAAAATGCTTCAGGTAATTCTTCTAAAAAACGGCTCGCATCATTCTGCGTTAAACTTCCAAAACGATAACGTGCATTTGCATATGTGAGAAATAAATGTTTCTCTGCTCTTGTTACAGCAACATAAAATAATCTTCGCTCTTCTTCCAGTTCTTCGCGTGTATTTATGCTCATAGCGTTTGGAAATAATGTTTCTTCCAAACCGCCAACAAACACAACCGGAAACTCCAACCCTTTTGCTGAATGTATCGTCATTAATTTAACAACATCAGCATTTGCATCATCATTATCTGCATCAGTTAATAATGTTATTTGCTGAAGATAACTGCCTAAAGTTTTATCACCCACTTCACCTTCTTCATTACTCGGGCTTTCAGTAAATTCTTTTATTGAATTAAGCAACTCCTGCACGTTCTCATATCTTGCCAAACCTTCGGTGCTTTTATCATTAAACAATTCTTTTATAAAGTTTGTATGCTTGCCAACCTGCACTGCAACATCATAAGCATTTTTTGTTTCAAGCATACTTTGAAAGTAACGGATCATTGTTACAAAATTCTGCATCGCTTCAAGGGTTCCTGCCTTAAAACCAAATTCACCGGCACGATTAAGCACTTCCCAAAACGTAATGTTTTGTTCATTGGCAATGATTACAATTTTTTCTATTGAAGTTTTACCAATTCCGCGAACAGGATAATTAATAATGCGCCGTAAAGCTTCTTCATCACGCGTGTTTACAATAACGCGTAAGTAACCAAGAAAATCTTTTATTTCTTTTCGCTGATAAAAACTAATACCGCCATAAATTCTATAATTAATTCCCATACGGCGAAGGCTTTCTTCATATGCACGGCTTTGCGCATTGGTGCGATACAAGATTGCAAAATCTTTATTATAATAATGATTGCGCAGCTTTTGTTCCTGTATTGTATCAGCAACATATTTGCCTTCATCATTATCCGTCATTGTGCGCACTAATTTTATCTTTTCGCCATGCGCATTTTCTGTCCATAAACTTTTTGGTAGTTGACCTTTGTTGTTTTTGATGATCTCATTTGCAACATTTAAAATGCTTTGTGTGCTGCGATAATTTTGTTCAAGCTTTATCACTTTTACATCATCATAATCTTTTTGAAACTGCAAAATGTTTTCAATTGTTGCGCCGCGAAAACTATAAATACTTTGCGCATCATCACCAACAACACAAATATTTTCATGCACAGCCGCAAGCAATTTTGTTATTTGATATTGAACAGGATTTGTGTCCTGGTATTCATCAATCAAAATATATTTAAACTTATGCTGGTACTTATATAGCACTTCCGGAAAATCGCGCAGTAACTCATACATCTTAAACAAAAGATCATCAAAATCCATCGCACCATTTTTAAAACAACGTGCCTGGTAAGCTTTATATATTTGTGCTAATGCCGGGCGGTTGGTGCGCATATCTTCCTGCTGCAAATAATAATCGTTTGCATATTCATCGGGGCCAACCAATGCATTTTTTGCAGATGAAATTCTGTTGTGAACAACATTTGCTTTATACAATTTATCATCAAGATTTAACTCATTCACAACTGTTTTTACAACTGATCGGCTGTCATCAGTATCATAAATAGTAAAGTTGCTTGGATAACCGATTCGCGGCGCTTCGGCACGTAAAATTCTTGCAAACACACTATGAAAAGTTCCGATATAAAGATTACGCGCTTCTGTGTTGCCAAGAATTTTTTCAACACGTTCCTTCATTTCAGCAGCAGCCTTATTGGTAAATGTGAGCGCGAGAATATTGAACGAATCAACACCATGCGCCAATAAATTTGCAATGCGGGTGGTAAGCACTTTTGTTTTGCCGCTGCCTGCGCCGGCAACAATCATTAATGGGCCGTTAATATGTGCTGCTGCCTCACGTTGGGGCTCATTCAATCCCTTCAAATAATCCTGCATTGGCGCAAGTTAAAGAATTGATTTTCGCTTCATGTAAAGCAGTCGAAAAAATTATTGACAAACAATATTTCAACGATAAAAGAAAAGATTTTACCGTTTAAGCACTTGCATGAATTTGTTTTATGGTTTGATGTTCCTTTATGTAAAATCTGGAACACAATTATTAAAAACCAAAACTAACTTCTTTATGCAACAGGAAATTTTAGTAATACTGCGTACATCATTTGCTGATCGTGAGCTGGATGCGAGCAATGAAGAAAATGACAGCAAATCATCGCCGGAACAAAAACTGGAAGAAGCCTGTGCAAATGGCTCGCTAAAAGATTTTTTACCGGAAGTTTTTAAAAATGGCGATCCTAAAGTGTACCTGTGGCAAATGCACCCGGAGTTTTCTTTTTTGCAACTTGAACTGGGCGAATCGCCTTTGGAAATTGAATTGCATTATTCAATTACGCCGCGTTACTTTTTAGTTACTCAAAATTATAATTAAGGTTAAAAAATATTTCTGTTTTTGTTGCATAGTTCTGTAATTTGTTTGCTATGTATCAAAAAATATTTGTTTTCCTCTTTTTTATTTTTTCGTTTGATGGTCTTCATGCACAACAAAAAACTTACTGCAATCCAATCAATATAGATTATGGATTTACACCTATTCCTAACTTTTCTGAACAAGGAAAACATAGAGCTACAGCAGATCCGGTAATTGTTTTATACAAGGATAAATATTTTCTTTTCTCAACAAACCAATGGGGTTATTGGTGGAGCACTGATATGCTGCACTGGAAATTTATTCCACGTAAATTTTTAAAGCCTGATGCAAATGTGTATGATGAATTATGCGCACCTGCAGTTGTTGTAATGCACGATACAATGCTCGTAATTGGCTCAACTTATACGCAGGCATTTCCTTTATGGATGAGTACAAACCCAACAGTTGATGACTGGAAATATGCAACAGATTCATTTAAAGTTGGCGCATGGGATCCTGGTTTTTTAGCAGATGATGATGGTAAGTTGTATATCTATTTTGGTTCAAGCAATACTTACCCAACAATGGGCCAGGAAATAAATAGAAAAACTTTTCAGCCAATTGGTGAACGGGATTCTTTGCTGCATTTGAATGATACGATTCATGGATGGGAACGTTTTGGAGAATATCACGACAATACATTTTTAAAACCTTTCATTGAAGGTTCGTGGATGACGAAACACAATAACAAATATTATTTGCAATATGGTGCGCCGGGCACAGAGTTCAGTGGTTATGGCGATGGTGTTTATGTTGGCGATAAACCTCTCGGACCATTCACGTATCAATCACATAATCCATTTTCATTTAAGCCCGGTGGTTTTGCTACAGGTGCCGGTCATGGTGCAACTTACCAGGATGTTTATGGCAACTGGTGGCATGTAAGCACAATGATCATCAACATAAAAAATAATTTTGAACGACGCGTTGGTATATGGCCTGCAGGTTTTGATAAAGATGATATTTTATACAGCAATACTGCGTTTGGAGATTATCCAACGTACCTGCCTTCGCATAAAAACGAAGACCACATAAAAGGAAATTTTACCGGCTGGATGTTGCTGAATTATAACAAGCCTGTTACTGTTTCTTCAACATATGGAAATTATGAACCTAACAATGCAGTTGATGAAAGTATTAAAACATATTGGTGTGCAAAAACGGCGAATAAAGGCGAATGGATTCAATCTGATTTAGGCAACATCAGCACCGTAAAAGCTATTCAAATAAATTATGCTGACCAGGATGCAGATATTTTAGGAAAGAGCACAACTATCTATCATCAATACAAATTGTATTCTTCTTTAGATGGAAAAACATGGAAAATTTTGGTTGATAAAAGCAATAATAAAACAGATGTGCCGCATGATTATATTGAGTTAGATAAACCAGTACAGGCACGTTATATAAAGCTGGAAAATATTCACATGGCTGATGGAAAATTTGCAATAAGTGGTTTACGTGTTTTTGGAAATGGAAATGGCGCGAAACCCGATACCGTAAAACATTTTGTTGTGTTGCGTGGTGATAGTGAGCGAAGAAATAGCTGGTTGAAATGGCAACAAAGCAACGATGCATATGCTTATGTAATTTATACAGGAACAGCGCCGGATAAATTATATACCAGTATTATGGTGTACAATGCGAATGAATATTATTTCAGTGCGATGGAACGCGACAAGCCTTACTATTTTCAGATTGAAGCGATAAATGAAAATGGAGAAAGTGCAAGAACACAAGTTATAAAAGTTGAATAATGATTTAATAGATTTAATTTTAATTGAACATCACGTTTGCTCTATGAAAATAATTTTACCTCTCTTCTTTGTATGCATTACAATAGCATCTGTTGCTCAAACTCCCGGAACATTAGACAGCGGTTTCGGCAATAATGGTAAAGCCATTTTAAACAATAAAAATGTTGAACAGCCGGCAACTGCTTTGTTAGTTCTGCCAGATAAAAAAATAATAATTGGTGGCTCAACACGTGATTTTGCCTTTGCCTGTTTATTACCTGATGGCGCGCTTAATAGAAGCTTTGGTGAAAATGGTTACGTTAAAACAAATTTTATAGTTGGCGATAAACCGAATTCTGATTCGAAACTAAATTCATTTGCTCTGGCTGCAGATGGAAAAATTCTTGCGGGTGGTAAAATTACTAATCGCGTTAGAACAGATGACAATATTATTATTGCACGCTATTTATCCAATGGTATTCTTGACTCAAGTTTTGGTTTTAAGGGTGCCGCCATTGCAGATGCAGGAAGCCTTGATGATGAATGCATTTCTGTTTTGATACAACCTGATAAAAAAATCTTAGCGGTTGGTAATACAAACGGAAAAATTTTCCTGGCAAGGTTTTCAAGTAAGGGAAAATTAGATTTATCATTTGGAATTAACGGTATAGTTTTATTTGAAACCGGTTCATACTATTCGGAATATTGTATCACTGCTGCGCTACAAAAAACAGGAAAAATTGTAGTTGCTTCAAGAATTGATCAACATCCTTTTTCACTTGTACGCTTTAACGCAGATGGGCAGGTTGATTCATCATTCGGCAAGAAAGGAATTGTGATAGATAAAAGATATAATAAAGCATCATTGTATGCACTATCTATGCTTGTTCAAAATGATGATAAAATAATTTTAGGTGGTTATTCACAAGATAACAAAGGAAGACGCTATCCTGTTCTAGTCAGGTATCTGCAAAACGGTAATCATGATAATACATTTGGCGATACAGGTTTTGTTTCAGGTATTGAGAAAAGGATATTTTTTTATGCTTTGGCTCAGCAACAAAATAATAAAATTATAGCAGCGGGCACGCAGGAAGATAAATATGGTAATGAAGACATTTTAATTTCACGATATCTTACAAACGGAACAGTTGATTCTACATTTGGAACAAATGGCTTTACAATAAACGACTTTCATAATAACAGGGAAAGAATTTCATCTTTGGCAATTCAAAACGATACGAAAATAGTTGCAGGCATTGCTTATAATTTTAATACACCTGCTGTATTTAGATATTTTGGAAATGAAAAAAAGCAGCTCGCAACTTCTGCATTAATTGATCATTCAAATGCGGTTAATATTAAAATTTCTCCGAACCCTGTTATAAGCCAATTATTATTAACGGGTTTACCTGCTAATGAAAAATCACTGCTTATCATTACAGACTTGCGTGGAAATATTAGAATGCAGCGTGCAATAACATCTGCAAACTATTTATGGAACTTATCACAGCTATCAAACGGCATATATGTTTTGCATGTACAGGTAAAAAATAAGGAATTAACAAGCATTAATTTGTTTAAAGAATAGAATATTGTTTCATTATGATTGTTGGTAAATTCAATTTGAAATGCTCTTATTAAAACTTACTATTTCCAGATTGAAGCGATAAATGAAAATGGAGAAAGTGCAAGAACAAGTGTGGTGAAAGTTGACTGATTATTTAGCTTGTAATTCTTCGTGAACTTTTCTTCCTTCTCTAACTATAACGTCAATGGTTTCTTTAATATCTTTTTCTGAAGTTCTAAAGTTTACAATACAAGCTCTTAAACAATATTTGTTAGATACAACTGCGTTAGATAAAAATACTTCGCCGCCTTTCTGCAATGCGTTTAAAAGTTTTTCATTCAGCGTGTTCAAATACATTTCATCCATTTTGTTTTGCACATAATTTAACGGCACATAACGCAATGTGGCAATGCTTAAGTTTTGTGTTATTCCCTCAAGCTCCGTATGCTTTTCTGCTTCTTGAAATAAGAGTTTCGAAAGCTCAATATCTTCTTTCAGCATTTGTATATAACCATTCTTTCCTGCCTGTTGTAAAGCCATCCAAACTTTTAATGCTTTAAAACCGCGTGAATTTTGCAATCCATATTCATAGTAATTAAGCGTTGGCTCATCTGTGCTGCTATCAAAATTATAGTACACCGGATGCGCACTATAAGTATCAACCATGTGCTGAGGATTTTTTACTAAAGTACAACCTGCTTCAAGCGGCGCATACAACCATTTGTGCGGATCGAGCGCAATAGAATCGGCTTCTTTAATTCCTTCAAACAAATCTTTGTATTGCGGAATTACCGCCGCAGGAACTCCATAAGCGCCATCAATATGAAACCACAGATCATGTGCTTTACAAACGGCTGCTATTTCAACAAGATTGTCAACTACCCCGGTACTTACATCACCGGCATTTCCAATTACAAGAAAAGGCTTTTTGCCATTTTGTATATCATCATTAATTGTTTGTGATAAAACATCTGTATTCATTTTATTGTCGGCATCCGTTGGTATCCATCGTATTGCTTTGGAACCATGACCAAATAAAACTGCTGCTTTATCTATCCATGTATGTGTTGCTTTTGAACAATAAAATACCATTTCATTTATGCCTGTTAATCCATTTTCTTTTAAACTCTTTGGCGCCCTGGCAGTTCTTGCAACTAAAAAAGCTGTAAGGTTTGCCATATTACCTCCACTCACTAATATTCCTCCATATGTTGGTGATACGCCGATAAATTCTGCCAGCCATTTTATAGTTTGCTTTTCAATGGCCGTGGCTAGAGGACTTAAAATATTTGCACCAACATTGGCATTTACTGCGGCTGCCAATAAATCTGCCAATGCCCCAATTTGTGTGGGTGAAGAAGTGATGTACCCAAAGAATTTTGGATGCCCGTTGAGTAAAGAATGATTGAGTAATAACTCAGAAGTTTTGGCAATTAATTCCTGAACCGAAGTACCATTTTCCGGCAAAGAAGCATTGCCTAAAATACTTTGTATTTGCTTTGGCGTTTCGGCTGTAGTAACCGGTTTATTATTGATGGTATCATAAAAATCAGCGATAGTATCTATTAAACTGTAGCCGATTTTCTTAAAGTCGTCTTTATCAATTTTAATTGTTGGTTTGCGATTATTTGCTTCGTCCATATCTTATATTATTGATTTATAAAAGCAGAATAAACTGCGAACAGTTCATTTTTGTTTTATTGTTGAAGATACATTTCGC
>JBDUBY010000408.1:0-13166 GCA_040003735.1 Parafilimonas sp. | reverse complement strand
GATTTTTTAGAAAAGAAAACAGAAATCATTAAGCTAAAATCTGATGAAGATGCCGATGCATTTAACTTCGATATTGAAACACCGTCAGGTAATAAAACGCTTGTCATCATTAATCCTGATGTACAGCCAGTAAATGCTATTAAAGAAGAATTACAATCTTTTGTAAATTCTATCATCCAAAATAAAACTACTATCGTAAATGAGATTGATGGTTACCTGGCAATGGAGGTAGCGCACAAAATATTAGATAAAATTCGCAACACATCTAATTTATCCTGATTAAAATTCATGCAGCAAAAAAAAACATTTAATATCGCTTTGTATGTTTTTTCTGACATGCTTGCTTCTGCTGCTGTATGGATTATTATTACGCATAAAAGAAAAGTGCTGCTGCACCAGGAGCCACTTACTTATCCAGGATTGTTTAACAGTTATGAATACTTTTATGAATCGCTTTTATTGATACTTATTTTCTGGATCATACTTTTTGCAGTTGCCGGCGTTTATAATATCCCGCTGTATAAAAAATCCCGGCTGAAAGAATTAACGGCTTCATGTATTCAATGCCTTATCGGTTCAATCGTGATAATGTTCATTATCTTTTTTAATGATAATGATCAGAATTATTTGTACCTATATTCTGTATTCTTCCTGCTTTTATTGCTGCAGGTTGTGTTTATAGTTATCGGCAGGTTATTGCTGATTACATTAGCCATTAACGACATAAAAAAAAGTCCCCAGTTGTTTAATACCATAATTATCGGGAACAACTTAAAGGCAACAAATGTTTATAATGAGATAAAAAAGAATAACCGTATCGGCACATATAATTTTCTTGGTTTTATAGCAGAAGATACCTTTCAAAAAAACGGCGTTTCAAAACACCTGCCTTGTCTTGGTACGATTGGTCAGATCGAAAATATTATTCAGCAAAAAAATATTAGCCAGGTAGTTGTAGCACTTGAAAGATCAGAACAAAAAATTACAGAATCATTAATAAATATGCTTAGCGAACATGATGTAGATATTAAACTGGTACCTGACACACTTGCAATACTTGCAGGTTCGGTTAAAGCAAACAATGTTCCCGGTGCAGTATTAATTGATATTGATACAGCATTAATGCCTGCATGGCAAAATAATATTAAGAGGTTAATGGATGTATCCGCTTCTTTATGTGCATTAATTATTTTTTCTCCGTTGATTTTATATGTTGCAATGCGCACAAAATTTTCATCCGGCGGCAATATTATTTATGTGCAGGAAAGGATTGGTTATAAAGGCAAGCCTTTTCATATTCATAAGTTCAGATCAATGTATGCTGATGCAGAGAAAAACGGACCTGCACTATCATCAGAAAATGATGCTCGTATAACAAAGTGGGGAAAGGTTATGCGTAAATGGCGGCTTGATGAATTGCCACAATTATGGAATATACTTAAAGGCGACATGAGTTTTGTTGGTCCAAGGCCCGAACGTATGTTTTATATTAAAGAGATAAATAAACTTACTCCATATTTTCGTTACCTGCTGAAAGTGAAGCCTGGTTTAACTTCCTGGGGAATGGTACAATTTGGCTATGCTTCAAATGTTAACGAAATGATTGAACGTATGAAGTATGATCTTGTATATGTTGAAAACATTTCTTTGCTGCTTGATTTAAAAATTATGTTGTATTCGTTTCGAACAATACTTTTGGGCAAAGGAAAATAATATTTCTTTGCATCACCAACAATTACGCAACAAGTTTTTACAACATGCAATTGCAACTTCTTTCCTCACACGAAATTGATAAACAAAAATGGGATGACTGTTTGAAAGACAGTATTAATCCATTTATATATGCATCTTCAGTGTATCTTGATTGTATGGCTGATAATTGGGATGGAATTGTTGGTGATGATTACAATATTATTATGCCAATTCCCTGGCGAAAAAAATTTGGAGTACAATACTCATATCATGTACCGTTTATTCAGCAGTTAGGTGTTTTTGGAAAAGAATTTAAACAGGATGATGTTAATGATTGCATCAGGCTTATGCTTCAGAATTTTAAGTATGGAGATTATTCACTCAACTTCATGAACACAATTAAAAGCGGTAAGCAAAGTAATAATTACATGTTATCACTTGCTTCAAACTACAGGTCAACTTCTTTTTTTTATTCTGATAAATTAAAATCTGATCTAACAAAAGCGGCAAACAATTCTTTTGAATATGTAACAGCAACTGCAGATGAAGTGATTAATCTTTTTAAAGAATTGTATACTGAAAGAATGCCTGATCTTGATGCAGAAAATTATAAAAAACTATATGACTTATCTGTTATAAAAGATAAAGAAAACAATCTTATTACACGAAAGATTATAGTTAAAAATAAAGCTGTGGCAATGGGTTTATTATTAAAAGATAAGTTCAGGATTTATAATTTAATTTCCTGCACAACTTCTGAAGGAAGAGTAATGCATGCAGGTCATTTTTTGTACGATAGTTTAATAAAAGAGTTTTCGCAAACAGGTTTAATATTCGATTTTGAGGGTTCAGATATTCCGGGAGTAGAACATTTTTTTAAAAGCTTTGGCGCCATTAATCAGCCTTACACTAAAATACATTTCAACCGCCTGCCTTATTTTTTAAGATTGCTTAAGCGCTAAACGTTCTTCTAAAATTCTTTCTGCAATCATCATATCAATTGGCCGCGTAATTTTTATGTTATCATATTCACCTTCAGTTAAAAAAATTTTTGTGCCGCTGGCTTCAATAACTGTTGCTTCATCTGTAAATGTGTCTGAATATTCGCAATCAAATGCAGGCAAAATAATATTGCTTAAAAATGTTTGCGGTGTTTGAATGATGCGCACCTGCGTTCTGTCTGCAGCATAATTACCTGTATTATTTAATATACGAATACTGTCTGTAGCAACAACAGCAGGAATTGCATTGCCGTTTTCTAAAGCGTTTTTATAACAACGGTGAATAAGCGGAACAGAAACAAGACACCGTACTGCATCATGTATAAAAACAATTGAATCTTCATTAACTTCTTTTAATCCGCGTTGCACTGAATGAAAGCGCGTATCGCCACCTGCAACAATTTTTATATTATTATTTTCATTAAAAGATGCAATGATTGCGTTTCCTTTTTTAATGTGATCATCAGGTAAAACCAAAATAATTTGTAAGTCGTGATAAGCACGAAAAAATGTATCAAGCGTGTACCATAAAATCGCTTTTCCTTTTAATAAAAGAAATTGTTTTGGAATAATATTACCCATTCGTTTACCCGATCCGCCCGCAACTATTACAGCATATTTTTTCATCAGGTAAAGAAAACATTTTATTTATTAGTGAAGATAGATTGCCGTTATTGTTTAGTGAATGTATACGGATCATATTCCAAAAAGTCATTTACTTTAATATCAACTGAAACAATTTTATCTGTATCACTTAAAAACTTAACAGGAAATATTCCATAAGCAGGATTGCTGTATGTAAGCAGCCATTCATTACTATCCATGTATTGTAAAGTTGCAGTAAGATTATGCTTGCCGAATTTTATAAGTAAATCATTTCCCATCGTTGTTATTATCATATTTCCAAAAATTGGATTGGTATAATTGCCAACATAAGCATTCATGAGTAATGGTGGCTGATGATTTTTTACTCTTTCTTTATAATGATCAATTTCTTTAAGCTTCTTATCTCTCTCATCTGTAAAATTATTTAAGACAAGCTCGCTATAATTTTTAAAAGGCAAGCCAAGATAAGCATCAAGAATCTGGTAGCGCAGCAATTCAAAAAAATCCTGGTTATCATTATTAGTGAAGATGGCAATACCAAGATTTTCTTCAGGCACAAAACAAGTATTGGTTACAAAACCATCAGCGCCGCCGGTATGTTCAAATGTTTGTTTGCCTCCGTAATCACTCATAAAAACACCTAAGCCATAACCATAATAATGTATGGGAAGAAAAGGATTTTTACGACTGCTAATAATGGTGTTCATATCTCTTGTACGGCGAATTGCCGGCCATGCAATAATTTGTTTTCCGTTTGAACGGCCGCTATCAAGTTGCATCATCAGCCACTTTGAAATATCATTTACGTTACTCACAATACCTGCAGCCGGTGCAAGATTATCAACGTTATCATACTGCAATAACTGCAGGTCTTTTGAAAAAGAATTTGTATAAGGACTTGCAACATCAGGCATTTGATCCATGTTATTGCCAAGCGTGTGCGTGTTCGTCATGCCAAGCGGTTCAACGATACTATCATATACATAAACTTCCCATGGTTTGCCGGTGACTTTTTCAATTACCTGACCAGCAGTTAAAAAACAACTGTTGCAGTAACCCCATTGTTGCCTGAAATTGCCAACAGGTTTCAACAGGCGCATTTTATACATGATGGAATCTCTTGAATAGTTGGAGTTCCAAAATGTAAAATCACCCTGGAAAGTTTTTGTTCCAAGATGATGCGACAACATATCTCTTACTGTAACAAGCTCTGTAGTTGTGCTGTCGTAATCGCTATACCACGGAAAATATTTTGTGATCTTATCATCTAAAGAAAGTTGCTTATCATATTCAAGCTGTGCAAGAGAAGTTGCTGTAAATAATTTGCTGTTGCTTGCGATCATGAAAAGCGTGTTCTCTTCAACCGGTTCCTTTGTTTTCACATTACGAACACCGTAACCTTTCATAACAACTACTTTTCCATCTTTAACAATCACAATAGAAAGTCCCGGAATATCCCAGTCTTTTAATCCTTTGTTAATATAACTATCAAGACTATCTTTTATAAACGAAGGCTGAGCTTTTAAAAAAGAAAATATCAAAAATGAAAAAGTAAATAGCAAGAATCTTTTCATAGCAACAAATTAAGCTGGCAAGATAAGGATTAGATTAAATCAGAAGAGATTTGTAATAGCAGTTGTGATGATAAGGAACAAACAAAACGAATATTCTTTATTTATATTCTCCGAATACTTTTCTTAATTCATCAGCAATTTCGCCAAGCGTACAATAATTTTCAACTGCATCAATTACAGCAGGCATAATGTTTTCGGTTGATACGGCTTTATCATGTAAAACCTGTAAACATTTTTTTACTTCAGTATTATTTCTTGATGATTTCAAATGCCTCAACTTTTCAATTTGTGAAGCCCTGATGCTATCATCAATTCTTAAAAGCGGAATTTTTCCTTCATCATTGCTTTTAAATTTATTTACACCAACAATTATCTTTTCGTTTGTTTCAATTTTCTTTTGATATGCATAAGCACTTCGTGCAATTTCATTCTGCATAAAACCTTGTTCAATCGCTGAAATACTTCCGCCCATTTCATCAACCTGCTCAATTAATTTCCATGCAGCTTCTTCAATTTCACCAGTAAGCGTTTCAATAAAATAACTTCCTGCCAAAGGATCAACTGTATCTGTAATACCACTTTCATAAGCAGCAATTTGTTGTGTACGCAAGGCAATGCGTGCAGCTTCCTCAGTCGGTAAACTTAATGCTTCATCATAACCATTGGTGTGTAAACTTTGTGTGCCGCCCAACACAGCAGCCAATGTTTGAATAGTTACTCTTGAAATATTATTTAATGGTTGTTGTGCAGTTAATGTACTTCCTCCTGTTTGTGTATGAAAGCGCAGCATCATTGCTTTAAGGTCTGTTGCGCCAAGCTTTTTCATCATCTTCGCCCACATTCTTCTTGCCGCACGAAACTTGGCAACTTCTTCAAACAAATTATTATGCGCGTTAAAAAAGAAGGAGAGACGTTTGCCGAAAACATTTATATCAAGTCCTTTTTCAAGCGCAGCTTGTACATACGCTTTGCCGTTACTTAATGTGAAAGCAATTTCCTGCACTGCAGTACTTCCTGCTTCGCGGATGTGATAACCTGAAATTGAAATCGTATTCCATTTTGGAACTTCTTTACTGCACCATTCAAAAATATCTGTAATGATGCGCATGGAGGGTTTTGGCGGATAAATATATGTGCCTCTTGCAGCATATTCTTTTAAAATATCATTTTGAATAGTGCCCGATATTTTTTTAAGATCTGCGCCTTGTTGTTTTGCCAACGCAACATAAAAACTTAATAAAATAAAACCGGTTGCGTTAATCGTCATTGATGTGGTTATATCTTCCAGTTTGATGCCATCAAACAACGCTTTCATGTCTTCAATACTATCAATGGCAACGCCTACTTTTCCAACTTCACCTTCAGCAAGATCATGATCACTATCGTAACCGATTTGTGTGGGAAGATCGAATGCAACACTTAAACCATTTACGCCTTGCGATAATAAATAATGGTATCGTTTATTGCTTTCTTCTGCAGTTGAAAAACCTGCATACTGGCGCATCGTCCATAATTTACCGCGATACATATCAGGTTGAATGCCGCGGGTAAAAGGAAATTTCCCCGGTTCTTCTGTTGACTGTTTACTGTTGACCATTGACTGATCATACACTTCTTTTATTTCAATACCACTATCAGTAAAACGCTTGGTTTCATCAGGCATAAAAAAAATTTAGAAATCGTTGAGGGAAATTATCCGAGCAGTTTTTTTGCTTCATAATTTAAAACTTCGCTTACCACTTCATGCAATGTGCCTTTCTTATCAGTCATTAAAAATTCAAGCAATAATTTATTAAGATCCAAGCCGGTAGCCTGTGGCGGAAGCACATTGGTAAGTTGGTTTATAATGAGAAGATTTTGCTCTTTAAGATTTTTTACAGCATCCCATGCTTCGGATGTTACATAAATCTGCTGCGTGATATTGTATTCAAATTCTGAACGTATATTTTGTGTAAGCAATAACTGCATTTCTCTTGCTAATGCAGTTGGATGGTTCACTCTTGTTATAACATTTGGAAGTGCAATCCTGTCAACCAAAATTACCAAACGTTCATATGCCTGCAACTGCATAGAGACTGTTGGCGAAACAGTGTCCTTTGAAAATGGATTTTCTTCGCTTACCGTTTTTAAACGCGTGGTTAAAATATATACAATACTTGCAGTAACAAGCGCCGTAACAATAATTGTAAAAATAATAGAACTGGTATCCAAGGTTTATGTTTTTATACGGTGTAAATATAGGCTGATATAGAATAATGTATTAAAGCTCAGGCAAACATGTGTGTATTCAAGAATTGATAATTAAAAAGTTTACTGTTTACTTTGCATTGCATTATGAGCGAAAACAGTGAAAAAAAGTATTTTGATTTCTCGGTGCTTAAGCGTGTTTTCACATTTGTAAAACCTTACCGTTCAAGATTTATTACAAGCATAATTCTTGCTATTGTACTTTCTTTTTTTACACCTGTACGGCCTTTTCTTATACAGCTTACTGTTGATAGAGCAACGGGCAAAAATGTACATACACCATGGATCATTCATTTGCTTTTTCCACATGCGCAATTAAGCGATGCATGGCAATTCATCATATCAGTAACCATCTTTCAAATCGTTTTTATTTTTATTGAAACGGCTGCTCGTTTTTATTTCAGCTTTATTACATCATGGCTTGGTCAAAGTGTTGTGCGTGATATGCGCAAAGCGGTGTACAAAAAAATTCTTGGCCTTAATCTTAAGCAATTTGATACAACGCCCATCGGCACACTTACTACAAGAACCATTAATGATATTGAAAGCATCAACGATATTTTTTCCGATGGATTAGTTCCCATTTTTGCCGACCTGCTTTCCATTATTGTTGTGCTGGTTACCATGTTTGTTACAGACTGGCAGCTCACTTTAATTGCGCTGATTCCATTTCCATTTTTAATTCTCGCAACTTATTATTTTAAAGAAAGTGTAAACAAAAGTTTTATACAGGTGCGTAATGCTGTGGCTGCATTAAATGCATTTGTGCAGGAGCGAATTACTGGGATGGCGATTGTTCAGGCTTTTGCTGCAGAAGATAGAGAACTTGAAAAATTTAAAAAGATAAACAAGCATCACCGTAATGCAAACATCAGGTCAATTTTTGCATATTCTATTTTCTTTCCTATTGTTGAAATTGTACTTGCTTTTGCTACAGGATTACTTGTTTGGTGGTTGGCAAGCCAGGCAGGTGCTAACCCAATAAAAGATAAAGATCTTGCCGGTGAACTTGTTGCATTTATTCTTTATTTAAACCAGATATTTCGCCCGCTGCGTGTAATTGCTGATAAATTTAACGTGATACAAATGGGCGTAATTTCAGCAGAGCGTGTGTTTAAAATAATTGATAATCCGGATGCGTTGCCGCCTTCAGCACCAGATGCATTTGCACCAACTGAAAGAATGGAAGGCAAAGTAGAATTTGATCATGTTTGGTTTGCATACAACGAAGAAAATTATGTGTTGAAAGATATTTCGTTTAAAGTGCAAGCCGGTGAAACCGTTGCAATCGTTGGTCATACAGGAAGCGGTAAAACATCAATTATAAGTGTGCTGAATCGTTTGTATCACATTAATAAAGGCGAAATAAAACTGGATGATGTTAATATAGAAAAATACAACATTGATACATTAAGAAAAAATATTGCAGTCGTATTGCAGGATGTTTTTCTTTTCTCAGGTTCAGTACTGGATAACATTACACTGCATAACGGCGAAATAGATAGAGAAGAAGTTATAGAAGCAGCCAAGCTTATTGGCGTGCACGATTTTATTATGCAACTGCCCGGCAATTATGATTATAATGTAATGGAACGCGGTAATACTTTAAGTCTTGGGCAACGACAATTAATTTCTTTTATACGTGCGATTCTTTCCAATCCTGCCGTGCTGATTTTAGATGAAGCTACTTCATCAATTGATTCTGAAAGTGAGCAGTTAATTCAAAAAGCAATTGATACTTTGATTACCGGAAGAACTGCTATTGTAATTGCACATCGTTTGTCAACTATTCGTAAAGCAGATAAAATAATTGTGTTGGATAAAGGCGAAGTAAAAGAATCAGGAACACATGAAGAGTTGCTTGAATTAAATGGTTTTTATGCAAAACTACACAGCATGCAGTTTGAACAAAAGAATGCGCTGAGTGTTTGAGGAATCGGAATTAGATATGGGAATTGGTAAATAATTTTAAGTGTCTTTATAATTCCTAGTTCCAAATTACCATTTCCACTTAACTGTCTCCTAAATAAATCTCCAGTAAACCATCGGGTAAATTAACATGAACTTCTTTTTTCTTCCGGTCAATTTTTTTTAAGGTTGATTCATTTATTGGAATCAAAACTTCTTTACTGTTCATCGTTATCTGTAATAATATTTGCTGCGGCTGTTCTATCACGGATTCAACAATGCCTAATTTTTCTTTGTTGTTGAACACAAAAAAATGAATAAGATTTACCGGCGCTGATGTGCTTACCAGGTTATCAAAATCATTTTTAGTAAGCCAAACTTTTTTCTGCAACAGTTTTGCTGCGTCTTCTTTTGTATCAACACCTTCAAGTTTTACAATGGTTTCTTCGTTGCTTTTTAAAATACTTTTTTCGTGGAAATAGGGAAGGTATTCATTTTTTATTTTTTCTATAAAAATGGCTTCAGCAGTTTTAAAATCTGTTTTTTTTCCTAATGAATGTTTTAATATTATTTCACCCGTTAAGCCGTGCGTTGCAACCAGTTTTCCTATTTGTATATATGAGCCCAAAGTTATAAAATGTTTTGTTTAATGATGTTGTTTGAAATGAAACCGCAGTTGCCATTTTGTTGATGTACAAGTGAGTGACACAACCGTGATGCGATAAAAAGCAAAGCCGGTAACCAAATGAATGCTTAAAATATTTAAATGCAATGATAATGCTTACAGGTGGCATGATAATTAATATAAAAAACGAAAATTTATTTTCTCAACTGTAAAAAGAAAATACATTTGTCGCCCGTTACTTATTAATTTAAATAAAATCAATTATGAACAAAGCTGAATTAGTTTCTAAAATTGCTGACGATGCCGGCCTGAGCAAATCACAGGCGAACAGTGCACTCGATTCTTTTACTGATGCTGTTACGAAAGCATTGAAATCAGGCAACAAGGTTACACTTGTTGGCTTCGGTACATTTTCTGTTTCAAAACGCAATGCCCGCACAGGACGTAATCCGCAAACGGGAGAAACTATAAAGATTAAAGCTAAAAAAGTTGCCCGGTTTAAGGCTGGAAAAGAACTGGCAGCTAAATTATAATGCTGTATGATTACAGGCTGGTTAGAAAATTAATCAGCCTTATTTTATAAAAATTTCATCTTAATAAATACAAATACATTTTATGGGAAGAGGCGATAAGAAAACAAAAAAAGGAAAGATATTTAAAGGTTCTTTCGGTAAAAGCAGGCCACACAGACCTGTTAAAGAGAAAAAAGAAAAAGAAGAAGTGAAAGAAGAAAAATCTGAATAATTTTACGGTTACGGTGCTAACCGTTCAGCCTTCCAACTCCCTTTAGAGGTTTTGGTAAATTCAATCCGGTCGTGCAAGCGACTGGTGCGGCCTTGCCAGAACTCAATTTTTAGAGGCATTACCCGGTAACCTCCCCAGTGTGGCGGCCGGGGAATGCTGTTTTTAAATTCTTCTTTATAATTATTTACATTCTGCTCAAGCAATTCCCTGTTGCTGATAACCGCGCTTTGCGGAGATGACCATGCAGCAATGCGGCTGCCTTTAGGTCTTGAATTAAAATACGCATCACTTTCTTCTGCGGAAACTTTTTCAACGGTGCCTTCAATTCTTACCTGGCGTTCAATTTCTTTCCAGAAAAATATTAATGCAGCGTTTGGATTTTCATCTAATTCTTTGCCTTTATGACTTAGATAATTTGTATAGAATACAAAACCTCTTTCATCGTAATCTTTTAATAAAACAATACGTGCAGAAGGCTTGCCATCTTTAGTTGAAGTTGCCAGCGTCATTGCATTTACTTCAATCACTTTACTGCTTATTGCATCGTTCCACCAGCGTGTAAATTGTTCTATTGGGTTTTTTGCAATATCGTTTTCATCCAATGTACTTAAACGATAATCAGATCTTATATCGGCGATGCTTTTATTCATGAATATTTTTTTGGTAACGGGCATTTGTTATAGTGGCATCACGGTTGTGTCACTCACTTGTACTGCAACAAAAGCAGCAGCGTTAATTCACCAGCGTCCCTACATTTAAACCCTCAACTACCTTTAAAAGATTGCCTGGTTTATTCATATCAAAAACAACAATAGGTAAATTGTTTTCCATGCAAAGTGTAAATGCAGTCATATCCATTACTTTTAAATTCTTTAAAATACATTCCTGGAAAGTAATGGTTTCATATTTTGTTGCGGTGATGTCACGTTCAGGATCGGCAGTATAAATCCCATCAACGCGTGTGCCTTTTAAAATTATATCTGCTTTAATTTCCAAAGCCCTTAATGAGCCTGCAGTATCTGTTGTAAAATAAGGATTGCCTGTACCTGCCGCAAAAATTACAACGCGTCCTTTTTCCAAATGGCGCATGGCACGGCGGCGAATGTAAGGTTCTGCCACCTGCTCCATTTTTATAGCGCTTAACAACCTTGTATCAACACCAATACGCTCCAGCATTGCCTGCATAGCCATACCATTTATACTTGTTGCCAGCATACCCATATAATCGCCGTGTGCACGTTCAATGCCTGTTTCAATTTCATTGGCACCACGATAGATATTGCCTCCGCCAATTACAAGTGCTACCTGAACGCCAAGTTCTGTTACGCTCTTAATTTCATTTGCATATTGTTCTATAACTACGGGATTAAACGGCTCAAAGCCATCAACACCATTACCCATTAAAGATTCGCCGGAAAGTTTCAGTACTATTCTTTTGTATCTAGGTAGCATGCAGTTTATTTCAGATTTTAATTAATGATGGCTGCAAATTAACCTGAAATTTTTTACATGTGCTAAGTTTTGCTACAATGAAATATTATAAAATGTTTCTTTGCCAAAAATCGTCATATGAATACCTCGATGTACTACAAGGATTATTTAGAACTGGATAATATAATTGACAGCCAGCACCCGGTAAGTTTTAAAGACGGCAACCAGCCTGCACATGATGAAATGCTATTTATTATAATTCATCAATCGTATGAACTATGGTTTAAACAAATTTTGTTTGAACTTGATTATGTGCTGAAAGTTTTTAATAAAGAAACCATCAACGATAATTCTGAAGACCTGAATCTTGTATTGCATCGTTTAAGACGTATCATAAAAATATTTGAATTATTAAATCAGCAAGTTGGCATCCTGGATACGATGACGCCACTTGATTTTTTAGAGTTCAGGAACCTGTTAACTCCATCGTCTGGCTTTCAAAGCGCACAGTTTCGGTTAATTGAAGCTACGCTTGGTTTACAAATGGATAACCGCCATCAAAGCAATTATTATAAACGTACCAATGCGGGCGGCTTTTCTCAGGATGATTATGAAAAAATAAATGAAAAAGAAGCTTCGGAAAACCTTTCACAATTAATAAATAACTGGCTGGAACGTATTCCTTTTTTTGAACGCCAGTTCTGGATAAATTATATAGCCGCAAATACAAATACAATTGAGCAGCATCCATTCTGGGATGAATACAGGATGATTTATAAAAACAGCTTAACGGAAAGAGAAGCAAATAAAATACATGATTTTGATTATGTATTCTTCAACACAATTCCTGATGACGCGGTGAAAGAAAACTTTATTAACCTGCGCAGTAATTTTTCTGCTGCTGCTTTACGTGCCGCTTTATTCATTATGCTGTACAGAGATTTTCCTGTGTTCCAAACTTCATATCAAATATTAGATTCATTAATTGAGATTGATCATTTAATGAGTAACTGGCGGCATAAACATTTAATTATGGTGCGCAGAATGATTGGTATGCGCGTTGGCACAGGCAATACATCAGGCGCAGGTTATTTGGAAGGAGCATTAAACAAACACTATGTGTATCGTGATATTGCAGGCCTTTCTACTTTTCTTATTGAAAGAAGAAATTTACCAAAACTGCCTGATGAATTAATACAGCACCTGAGCTTTAATACATTAGGAGATAGGAGCTAGGTTGGGATTATTATTTGCAAAAAATATTCTTAGTTATCCAACACAAACAAACAAGTTATTTATGATATAGCTATATTATTTCTTCAACGCGATCTTATACAA
>JBDUBY010000436.1:0-13182 GCA_040003735.1 Parafilimonas sp. | reverse complement strand
AATCATTGCCATAGCCACCTTTTACCAATGCCATGTGCAGGTAATATTTAAAATAAATAGTGCAATGCGTAAGTGTTTTATCTGTTAACAAAGCATCACAAATAAGTTTGCTTTTTTTTTCATTCGCCATGCCTGTTAATATTGCCAATGCATTAGCGTGTTGTGAGAATAATGTTTTAGACTCTGTATCAGCATACAACATTTTTACAGGATCCCAATATTTACGTTGTATTGTTACCTTTAACTGCGCAATCTTTTGATTATACAATTTTTCATACACAGGCAATCCCATATTAGCTTCCATTTTCGCGGCCCATTCATACGCCCACAATAATTGAAGATCTATAATTGCAGACGCACCATCAGCACCTTTCGGCGGTGAACCAACCGACCAGTCTTTACCATTAGCCCAATCAACAAAAGTCCAGTAAGGTGTATTTTTCAGAGAGCCATCCTGTTGCTGATACTTACTGAAAAAATTAAGTATATCACGTTCACCAATTAATTTATCCTTGATAAAATTGCTGTCATTCCGATACATCCAGTAATCATGCAGCATACCAATATACCACAAAGAAAACGTGGAGATAATTTGCGTGCTGTGTGTTGGATAACGGCTTAGCGTAACACCTTCAGGCAAACGTGAATGATCCATCAGGTTAAGTGCATTGCGTGCAAGCCTGTCATCGCCACTACAATAATAAGAAACCATTGCCTGTATGCGTGTATCGCCAATGTATTGCAGTTGCTCATAATACGGGCAATCAGTGTATGTTTCAAAAGCATTTAATCTTGCAGTGCGCCAGCCAATATCAAGAATGTTTTTTATCTCGGTATTATTTGTGTTGAAGACAGCCGTTTGTTTAAAAGGATAGCCTGTAAAAGTTCCATACAGATCATCTATCGTTAATGAACTATCCTGTGTATGAATAATCATTTGTATGTAACGATAGGTTCTGAAATTAAGCGTTGTAAAAGATTGATCATTTTTTCCGCTTGAAATAATGCTATCTTTTTCACCTGAAAAATCTTTGCCTTCAACATCATTTCGATTGCTTTTGCGCATACCATATTTGGCAATATTATCAAACAAAGATTCTGCATAGCCCAACGAAACACCTGCGTCTTTTCCTTTGCTGAATTGAAGCGTAACATAAGCATTGGTGAGATAAGTTTGATCAAGCAATAAAGTAACTGTTGTATTTGCGGGAACAGTAAAGCTTTTATTGGTTGAAGGAAAGTCGCCTGGAATTTTTAATCCGTCTGCTTTGCGCAATACATTAATACGCTGATAAGTTAATTCTCTTGCTGGCAATATTGAAGGTACAAGCATCCAGCCAAAACCATCAGACATACCTTTTAATTTGCCTTCAAATAATGTAGCTGCGTTTGGCCAGTTGCTGTCATCAAAATCTTTCATTTGCCAATCCTGGATGTTATCATTCATATCAACTAACTGGCCTGTACTTGCAGCAAAATAAAACATGGGAATTGGTTTGAATGATGCATCACGCAAGCACTTCCATGTTTTATCTGTATTTAATATTTCCGCTGCATTATCATCGCCTTGCACAATAAACGCAGTACGAAAACTAACCTGCGCTTCAGGGCGATGATCAGCTTCATTCCATACCAAAGCGGCAACAGTATTTTTACCTTGCATTAAATATTGAGCAAGATCAATCGTTTCATAATTCCAGTAATTTAAATCACCTCTTGCGGGTCCAATTGATATGAGTGAATCGTTCACAAATAATTTATACCTGTTATCTGCAGATATATGAACGATAAACGAAGAAGGTTTTGCAGCCAGGTCAATTTGTTTACGGAAATAATACACGCCGTATTCTGTGCCATTATCATTTGGTGCGGCAATCCACTGTGCGTTCCAGGCTTTGTTTGCGGGCGATGCATCAGCAAGTTGTGCATGCACTGCATACAGCTGAAAAAAAATAAAAAGTATAACGGCGAGCAATTGTTTCATTCAAAGAATTATTATTATATACTACAACGCTACAATACTAATAATTCATGCAATGAATAAGATAAGTGAACATCTCTTTTATGTATTGAATCGTCTCAAATCTTTTTCACTGCAAAAAGCGAAAAGATGTTTTTTTTAAGTTGATTTTCATTCACTCAACTCACTCTTTTATTATGCAGCAATTTATTCAGTGCATCTTTAAAAGATCCTGCGCGAATTACTTCACCGGCGTTTACAAAAAATATTTCATCTGCATTTTCAATCGTATTTAAACGATGCGCGATGATAATGCGTGTAGTGTTTTCCGGCAGTTTTTGTAAAATATCTTCTAATAATTGCTCCGTGATTGTATCAATGTTAGCGGTTGCTTCATCCAAAATCAATACTTCAGGTTTACGCAACACAGCTCGCATAAAAGCGATCAGTTGTTTCTGCCCTAAACTTATATTATCGCCACCTGATGTAACTTTTGTCTGCAATCCACTTTCAAAAATGGTTAATAAACTCTCGAGGTTTGCATCATGAATTACTTCTTCTAACTGCTCATCAGAATAATTTTTATATAATTCATTTCCATATAAAATATTTTCTTTTACGGTGCCGGTAAATAAAAAAGGTTCTTGTAAAATAAAACCGATCTTTTGCACACGCTCTTCTGAATTATAAGAGCGTATATCTTTTCCATCCAATAAAATATTACCTGTTGTAGCATCATACAATCTTGCAATTAAAGAAGCAGTCGTTGTTTTGCCGCCGCCGGTTGGCCCAACAAAAGCATAGGTTTTTCCTTTTTCTAATGTAAGCGAAACATTATGCAATATTTCCTGGCTATCATCATAACGGAAGTGCACATTTTTAAATTCAACCAACGCATTTGTTGATGTAATTGTTCCATTACTTATGGTTGTAAGATTTGTATTAAGTGATAGAATTTTTGTAATTCTGTCCCAGCCTGCCATTGCCACCTGGAAGCTTGTCCATAAGGCAGCAAGTTGCCTCAAAGGATTATAGAAATACGTTGCATAAGCGAGGTAACTCACCAGTAATCCAATTGAAAATTCTCCGGTGGAAATAAGATAAATGCCATAAGCTAAAACGATGAGTTGTGCAATGCCCGAAAAGAAACTATACACGGGTAGAAATATATTATTGGCAAGACCTGCGCCGATAGCTGTTGAATAATTTTGCTGATTAGCTTCATCGAAACGCTTACGAAAATAATCGCGGCGATTGAAAGCAATTATCACTTTAAAATTATTTAAGCTTTCCTGTATTTCAGCACTCATTCCGCCTACACTTTTTAAATTCGATGCATTTTTTTTCTTTACCCACGGCGAAAAAATTTTTGTAAAAATTAAAATCACAAGACCCGGAATTAAAGCTGCTGCGCCCAATTTAAAATGAATCAATAAAAGAAAAATGCCTGAGCCAACCATCGTTACAATGCTGCCAATAAATTGCATTAACGATTGTGAAAAAAAAGTATTGAGTTTATCTGTATCATTATTTACTCTTGATATAAGATCACCGGCTTTATTAGCATTAAAAAAAGCAACCGGTAGCGATTGCAGCTTATTAAAAATGGTATTACGCAACGTGAACAACATGCGCTGGCCAATACTGCCCATTAGTTTTGTTTGAAAATAACTTGCAAACAATCCAACCAAATACATTGCGAGCAATATGCCTGAAAATACTAACACGGCGTGATATTGTTTATGCTGAACATAAGTATCGATTGTATAACCGATGATCAACGGGCCGAGTAAGTTTAAAGTTGAATTTAATAAGATAGCAAACAATGCAACGAGTAAATTTTTCTTCTCATGCGAGATAAGTTGCAACAAACTTTTCAACGCTGAAAATGTTGATACTTTCTCCTTCTTATCCTGTACCTGGTTAAGATTGTAACTCATAGTTGCTGGTGCTTTTTTGTGAGTTCAATAATTGTACATATTCGGCGCTCGTACGCAACAGTTCATCGTGCTTGCCTGAAGCAATGATTTCGCCCTGCATTAATAAAATGATTTGATCATACTTTTCAACAGTTGTTATTTTTTGTGTGACGGATAACAACGTGAGTTGCGGATAATTCTTTTGAATATTATCCATGATTTTCTTTTCTGTATTATTATCAACTCTTGAAGTGAAATCATCAAGCAATAAAATCTTTGGATTTAAAGCCAGTGCACGTGCTAACATAATGCGTTGCTTTTGTCCGCCTGAAAGGCTTGATCCGCGTTCAGACACAATCGTATTTAATTTGTTGGGAAGGCTTTGTATAAACTCTTTTAACTCGGCAGTTTCAATTGCTTTTTCCAACGATTCATCAGTAACAGCATCATTAAACGCAATGTTTTCACGAATGCTCATGTTGAAAATAATACTGTCCTGGAAAACAAAACCTACCTGCTGATGAAAAGTTTCCTGCTTATATTCTTCAATTGCATGTCCATCAAATTGTATAACGCCTGATGTTAGTTTTATTAATCCTGTAAGCAAATACAACAACTGTGTTTTACCTGCTGCAGTTGGGCCGATAACAGCGACCTTAGAACCCGGCATAACTGTAAATGAAACATCTCTAAGAACAGGTACTTGAGCATATAAAACATTTACATTTTGCAATTCAATTTTACCTTTTAGTTCATTGGTAAGCGTTCCGGTTTCGGGTAGTTCAGGTGATTCAATTATATTACTGATACGTTGGTAAGAAGCAGTTGCCTGGGCTATCACATTACTCATAAAACCAATAATAAGTATTGGAAATATTAGCATAGAAAGATAGCTGTTGAACGCCGCAAAGTTCCCAAGACTCATACTTCCATTAATTACAAAATGACCACCTAAAGCAAGTATTGTTAAGGCCGCAATATTGGATGTAAATGTGATGACAGGAACAAGCCCGGCAAAAAGTTTTAAGATGGATAAACCAAAATCTCTTGCCTTGCTATTTGCTTCGAGAAACTTATTGTATTCTAATTGTTGTGAGTTAACAACGCGAATAATAGCGGCGCCTAAAATACTTTCATTGATCACTTTATTCAGCCAATCAATAACCGCACGGCTTTGAATAAACAACGCTCTCACTTTTTTCAACACAACAAAAAATGTAACACCGATAATAGGAATGATAGCGATAACACATAAAGCAAGTTGCCAGTTGATACTTAATAACAAAATGCTTGCGCCGATAATAATAAATAAAGATGATGTAATGGATACAATTGCCTGCGATATAAAAAGCTTTATTGAATCAATATCGGCTGTAAGATTAGTTAATAATTTTGATGGATTTGCCTGCTCAATAAAAGCATAAGATTGATTGGATATTTTATCAGACAATTTTCTTCTTAAATCTCTTGCCACCTTTTCTGAAGCATAGGTTTGTAATATACTTTGCAGGTAAGTGAATATAAAAATGCTGACTGTGGCAATTAAAAATTCCGTGATCAGTGGTTTGTATTCAAAATTGCCAGCAGTAAAAGCATCAATACCGGATGATATGATTTTCGGAATGAACAAATTAATGCCATTACTTAACAATGTAAAAATAACAAGCAATACCACCTTGCCGATGTATGGCTTTAATAAACTCAAAATACCTGGTTGCTTTTTCATACTATCTAACTATAAAACAAATTTGCGAAGCTCGTATGAATGCAAGTCAAAAAAAAATAATTAAACAAATTGTCAACTGAAGTTAGTTGCGAATATTTTATAGTAAACAAAAAATGCAGAACTCACCAATTGATGTATGCGAAGGATTTTGAAAACAATGCATTGAATAATCTTATGTTGATTTCAAACTCTGATGCACATTCTGCACGTAATATTGGTAGTGAAGTTAATTTGTTAGATACAGCATTAAGTTATGATGCAATTTTCAATGCGTTAAAACAAAGCAGGGTTTTCTATGAACCTATGAATATTTTCCATAAAAAGGCAAGTGTTTTAATACTGGTCAAAATAAAATACTAGTGGCTTTCTAACCACTTTAAAAACTCGGTGGACTTAGCCTTGCTAACAATTACGGGTTCAGCATTTGATTGAGAAAGTCTTATCAGCAATTTGCGTTCATAATAATTTTCTACTTCTTTTATAGCTTTATATGCAAGAAGGTACTGACGATTGGCACGATAAAAAAACTTTGGATCTACAACTGATTCAATATAATCAAGTGAATAACTTAAGCGATATCGTTGATTACTATTAGTACTAAGTTCAACTGCGTCATCAATAATGCGAAAAAAAATAATGTCGCCTGTGCTGATGGGAATTATTTTCTCGCGATAAGAAACTAAAAACGTTGATTTATAAGATTGAAGGCTCCCTGTAATTTCTTCTATTAGTTTGTTCAATACAGAATTGTTATAGACATTTTTTGAGGGCGTTTTTAAGAGATGGATTTTATCGAAACTTTGTTTTATTAATTCTTCTTTTACTGGTTTTAAAAGATAGTCAATACCGTTATTTTGAAACGCCCTTAAAGCATACTCATCATACGCAGTGCAGAAAATTACAGGGCAGGTAAGCTGCACCTGTTGCAGAATTTCGAAAGCAAGACCGTCTCCTAATTGTATATCAGAAAATATAATATCCGGCTGGTCATTATTATTAAACCATTCAATACCGGTTTCCACGCTATCAAGTATTGTAAGTACTTTATAATCTGGCTTCAAAGCCTGGATAGAGTTTTGCAAATCCCATGCGGCCTGCACCTCATCTTCTATAATTACAATATTCATTAATGCTAATTTATTGGCAATAAAACAATAAAATTTTCATCAGTTTTCCTAATGATAATTTCTTTGCCTTTTAATAATAAATACCGGCTGCTGATATTACTTAACCCGATTTGAGATGATGCTGCTGATTGAGTTTTATGCTGCAAATTATTTTGCACAGCTAAATAATCATCTTCAGCATGAATGGAAATGTGTAAAGGTCTTTTTACAGAAAGCGCGTTATGCTTAACTGCGTTTTCAATTAGTAATTGTAACGTATTAGGCGGCATTGTATATTTTAAAAATTCATCGGGTAAATTTATTGCCGTGTTAATAGCATCCCCAAATCTTATTTTCAGTAGATATAAATAAGATTTTAAGAATTCGATCTCTTCGCCAAGTGTTACAATTTTTTTATCCTGGTGAAGAAGCATGTACCTGTAAACAGAAGAAAGTTCATTTATAAAATCAATAGCCTGATCAGGATTTCTCTTCGTTAATGATTTTAAGGTATTTAAAGAGTTAAACAGGAAGTGCGGGTTAACTTGTTGTTTTAAAGTTTCGTGCAAAGCATTTAAGTTTTCTCTTTTTAATACTTCGTTTTCAAACTCTATTTTCCTTTTTTCTGCATTGCTGTCAAATAAATATTTTATCAAAATAATTAATGCATTGAATAAAATTATTTTTATGCATAAATAAAACCAGGAGCTGAAGGAGTTGCCCCAATTGCCTCTTACTTGTGAAAGCAGGTTTGCTGAACGATTGAACAAAAACCCCACTAAAATGTAAAAAAAAATGGCAAGAATAAATGAAGCTGCAAATCTTCCATAATACATAAATAGGCTATTCGCCTTAAGCCGAACGCGAGGTTTCTTAAAATCAATAAGCAAAGAGTTTATTATCCAAAAGGAGAAGGTTATTACAAAAGAAGAAATGAAATGTTCAACAATATTTGTGGGATTGGTATCTAATAAAAGAAAAATTAATGGAAAGGCTATCGAAACCAAAAGCCCTTTTTTTAAATCATTTTTATAATTAGAAATTTTCATCAGCAGATAATAATACAATAAAAAGCAACTGTACTATTTATTCTTTTTTAAACGGGCAAGCTTTTGTCACTTATGCGTTTTGTAATGCTTCAATATCAAATTTCTTCATTTTCATAAACGCCTGCACTACGCGTTGTCCGTTTTCAGGGTTTGACATTAGCTGACCTAATATGGTGGGCACTACTTGCCAGGATAATCCGAACTTGTCCTTACACCATCCGCAATTGCTTTCCTTACCACCATCCGCAATAAGCTTATACCAATAGTGGTCAATTTCTTGTTGGTCTTTACACGGAATAACAAACGAAACAGCCTCGTTAAATTGAAAGTTATCGCCGCCGTTTAAACCCATAAAAAATTGTCCGTTCAGTTCAAAATTTACAACCATCCCTGAATCATTGATGATCTTTGAATTCGGAAAAATGCTACAGTAAAAATCTGCTGCTGCCCTGGCTTGACCATCAAACCACAAACATGGATACATTTGCTTTGTCATCTTATTTATTGATTTTAAATTGTTATTGTAATATCTCTATTTTATTCTTTTATAACCTTTACAATAATATGCATAAAGATGCAAAGGTCTTTCCAAATACAATTCCTGTTTGTATATACAAATTATTATTTGGTCGTCTCAGCACTCATATTGCCTGCTTAAGAAGCTATATGTTATTCGTGAAGTTTTGACGGAAAAAAATTTCGTGCACCATAATCGGTATAAAAATTACGACAATCCATATTCTTTCTTCAAACAAAAAAATGATTATGTCATTATTTGTTGGCAAGAAGAAATTACCAGGCAAAATGCCTCTTTAAATTTGATAATTATCAAACAGGCAATTCTAATCTTTAAGCAACCAAATTGAACGTTATAATTAGATGTAAAAAGAATAATGCTTTGAACTTTGTTTGATGCTTCACTCAGAAAAAAACACGATCAACTCATCTCCAACAACGAAATATTTTATCAAAATAACTCGTGCGTTTTACGGTACCGCCATAGTAGTTTACGGACTTCAACAATTATATTACGGCGATTTCAGAAATGTTCAGTTGCCACCATGGCAATATCATATTCCAGCACTTAATATTGTAGCATATATTACAGGTGCGGGTTTAATAATCGCTGGCTTAGCCATTATTTTTGAAAAAAATGCGAGACAAGTATCGCTTGTTTTGGGCGGCGTTTTTTTACTACTATGTTGTTTTGTGCATGTTCCGTATGAGTTAATTTCAGAGCCAAATAAAACATATCATTTAGGGTTGTGGGAAAGTACTTTAAAAGAGCTTGCGCTGGCTGGCGGTGCTTTTGTTGTTGCAGATAGTTTAAATTCAACTCAAATCAATATTCATCAAAAAAATTCTATCATCAAAATCCTGGAGAAACTTATTCCTTACGGCGGACTTTTCTTTTGCATTACAATTACAACTTTTGGAATCGCACATTTCATGTATTTGGATTCTATTGCAGTGATGGTACCGGCATACATGCCTGATCGTACTTTTTGGGCTTACTTTGCCGGCGTGGCGCTTATTGGCTCAGGAGTTTTTATCATTCTTGATATTAGGAAAAGAACAATTGCAGCGCTGCTTGGTACAATGATATTTCTTTGGTTTATTTTTTTACATATGCCTAATGCAATCAAAAATCCCACTATAAATAGAGGTAATGAATTGGCGAGTGCGTTTGATGCTTTAGCTTTCAGCGGTACTGCATTTCTTATCGCGTTAGCACGCAATAATAAGCGGGCAGATACTTACACTGATAAATAAAATACTAAGAAGCATTAAACAATTATTGATGAAAATTATAAAGCTGATTTTTATTCTGACCTTTTTTACAACATTTAGTTTTTCTCAAACAACCAAATCAAAACAAGCAGACAGCAGCAAACCATTTATTCTTGGTGTTATTGATGAAATTCAATCAGAACAGCTAAACGAAAAAAGGATTTTAAACATTTATCTGCCGGAGGGCTACAACAAAAACGATACAACAAAATATCCTGTTACATATCTTCTGGATGGTTCAGCCGACGAGGATTTTATACATGTAGTTGGCTTGTTTCAATTCAATAATTTTTCATGGATCAACCGTGTTCCTAAATCAATTGTGGTGGGTATTGCAACCGTTGACAGAAGAAGAGACTTCACTTATCCAACAACAGTTGAAGAAGAAAAAAAACAATTTCCAACAACAGGACATTCAGATAAATTCATTGCATTTATAGAAAAAGAATTGCAGCCCTTCGTTGAAAAAAAATATAAAGCAAATTATGAAAAAACAATCATTGGGCAATCGTTGGGAGGCCTGTTAGCTACGGAAATCTTGCTGAAGAAACCAACGCTTTTCAGTAAATACATTCTTGTTAGTCCGAGTTTATGGTGGGATAATGGTTCGTTATTAGATCAGCCTTCCATAATTTATCAGCAAAACTTTTCTCATACCACAAATATTTATATTGGTGTAGGTAAAGAAGGGCTTACACCAACGAAGACGCCTCACGTTATGGAAGTGGACGCTAATTTATTAGCAGAAAAACTGAAGTGTACAAAGAGTAAAACGGTAAATGTTTCTTTCGATTATTTACCGCAGGAAGATCATGCAACAATTATGCACCAGGCGGTTTTTAATGCATTAAGAACTCTATATCCGAAACCGGAAAATCAATAAAAAAATTAATGAAAAGAATTTACAGCATTGATTTTACACGAGGTGTTGTTATGATAATAATGGCATTAGATCATGTAAGGGACATGATCCATGTAAACTCAATCAGCCAAAGCCCCACCAATTTAGAAACTACTACGCCTGTATTATTTTTTACGAGGTGGATCACTTATTTATGTGCTCCAACATTTGTTTTTCTTGCGGGCACTTCAGCATATATATCTTTTAAAAAAAATGATGATTTTTCACTGAGCCGTAATTTTTTATTGAAGCGTGGGTTATACCTGATCTTACTTGAATTTATAGTTGTAAATTTTGGATTGTATTTTGATTTTGGATTTCATGTTTTGCTTTTTGAAGTAATTGCCACTATTGGATTTGGGTTTATTGTTCTTTCACTGTTGCTAAAGCTGTCTGCCAAAACAATTTGTTTAATTGGATTGGTGATAATATTTTGTCACAACATGGCGCCTCTTATTCCTTTTGCTGAAACATCTGCATTCAAAAAAATATTAATGCCCTTTTTTGCACCCGATGCTTTTTCGTTTTCTAATAAAGTGTTTATAATGGCTTATCCTCCTATACCCTGGTTAGGAATTATGCTGGTAGGTTTTGGTTCTGGAAAATTATTTGAATTACAACAGCTAAAAAGAAAGAGCTTATTCCTAAAAATTGGATTAAGTGCATTACTGTTATTTGTAATTATCCGGTTCGTAAACGTTTATGGAGATTCAGTACCATGGTCTTTACAGAAGCAAAAGATATTTACGTTCCTTTCATTTATGAACATTACCAAATATCCGCCATCGCTTGTTTTTTGCTTAATAACTTTAGGAATAATGTTTTTAATATTTGCGCTTGCAGAAGGCGCAAAAGGCAAGTTTATAAACGTTGTTTCCGTATATGGGCGAGTGCCTTTGTTTTATTTTCTTGTCCA
This sequence comes from Parafilimonas sp., assembly GCA_040003735.1. Taxonomy (GTDB): domain Bacteria; phylum Bacteroidota; class Bacteroidia; order Chitinophagales; family Chitinophagaceae; genus Parafilimonas. Next base: position 1,814 of record JBDUBY010000436.1, on the reverse strand, counting down.
CTTCTTCTTTATCCACTTTATTCTGCTTGCCATTTTATTTTTACAGGGCTTTCATTGGCACCAATTAGATTTCTTATCAGGTACTTTCGGACGTCCAAAGGGCGTTGAGAGCGGCTTACCGTTATGGGCCGTTTATCTGATATGGATTGCAGTTGTATTGATTTTATATAAGCCATGTGTATGGTTTGGCAAATACAAATCAACTCATAAACAGTGGTGGCTAAAGTATATTTAGTTTGATTAAATGTTTTGGTTAAAGAGGAGTGATACATTTAATTTTTGTAAGTGGAGAATGCTGAATAATTGAGAAATATCAATCTTATACAATCAAATATTGGGATTAGTTTCAAACTAAATTTATTAATATTTAAACTTTCAATATTTTTAATACGTATAATATATATGCAGAGTTTAAGCAAGACTAAATGACTTGGCAAACCATTAGTTGTTAACAAATTTAATCCGTTACACTCTTACTGAAAACTCTGCTCCTTTTTATATCCTTGTTATTTCCTATAGACACTTGGTCAAACCATAAACTTGTATTAATTCTATAATCATGTAGTATTTCTAAATGATGTCTCAACAAGTTTGCACAGCGCCGGACATTGAAGATCGTTAACTGCTTAATTTCGGTGGCAGGCTAAATCTGTAAAAGCTTTCAAATTAAATAATCGGTACGGTTCATGTATTATAAGTGTTTACAAATAAACACTATGAAATTATTACAAGCCGTTTTGGTAGGTCTGGCTATCGGTATTTTAATCGCTCCAGGTAAAGGTTCAGCAACACGCAGAAAACTTATTGGTAAATTATCCAATTTTGGCGAAAATGCGGAAGATTATTTGTCTGATGCGGCTGACAATATAAAGGACAAAGCAGTGGACCTAGCTGACAATGTAAAGTCAAAAGTCTAATGAACAACAACGAACCGCTAACTGTTACGCACCTGTCGTTCATAGAGTGTGTATAGTTCCGGGAACTCCTCTGAGTTTCTTTCTCGTTCCTCTGTACGTTCTTTTGTTATTATGTAATCCTTCCGTTATACCGGATATAGGATTTTAAACAAAACACTCCGTTCAGGAATGAACAGAGCGTTATTGTGAAAAGCCTCGAAGTCCAATCAATTAATGCCGCCGTCGTATTCAACGCGCAGTATGATAAGCAAGCAATTATGTCACTATTAAATCTGAATTTATTGAACTCGAATAATTTTCTGCATTTTGTTGTATTTTATTATTCACCATCAGGTTCGTGGGCACTAACCGATAAGGAAAAAAAAAGAGATTGCCTGGTTTGCGCCAATCTCTTGTCTTGCTACTGCTTATCTGTTGAATCCGTCATCATATCGTCATTCATCTCCATATTACCTGTCATTCCATCCATATAAACACATTCATTTTCATTTAGCTTTTTTGTAGTGCCATCTTTCATTTTAACTGTACCGTCTTTCATTACCATCGTTCCATTTTGCAGCGTCATATCTTTTTTCATCATCATGCTTTTCCCATGCATCATTGCCATCATTTTTCCGTCTTTCATGTAAAGGCAATCTTTCATTTTACTCATGTTATTCTGCATCATTGATTTGTTCATAGAAGTGTCTTGTGCAAACAATGAGTGACTAATGCAGATAACTGCAAGCATACAAATAATTTTTTTCATATAATTTTTATACCAAGTGTGCCAAAGATTATGCCGTGTGAGGATTTAATTTATAACTTTTGTATCACAAAATTAAACGGCGGCGGCTGGTTGGGAAATAACGGGCATCTTATAAGTAAAAATGTTATCGCAGTCATTAACCGTTACCA
>JBDUBY010000133.1:0-3901 GCA_040003735.1 Parafilimonas sp. | reverse complement strand
AATTCATGGACCTTATTTCTCGATCGCGATGGTGTTATAAACATTGAGAAAAAAGATCATTATGTTTTAAATCCTTCTGAATTTATTTTCTCAAATGGAGTTCAAGAAGCAATAAAAATCTTATCAAATATTTTCGGGCTAATATTGATTGCATCCAATCAACGTGGCATTGCAAAACAATTAATGACACTTGAAGATTTGCAGAATGTGCATGATTATATGTTGAAAGAAATCACAAAATATGCAGGCAGAATTGATAAAATTTATTTCTGTGCTGATTTAGATAATTCAAGTCCTAACCGCAAACCCAATCCTGGCATGGCCTTGCAGGCGCAAAAAGATTTTCCGCAAATTGATTTTTCAAAAAGCATAATGGTTGGCAACAAATTTAGCGATATGCAGTTTGCACGGAATGCAGGAATGCATTCAGTTTTCATTGCATCAACAAATCCTGATACCGCTTTTCCACATGAACATATTGATGCAAGATTCAACAGCCTTTTAGAATTTGCTAACGCAATTCAGCATTAATAAAAAACTAAATTTCATTTCACATACAATATTGCCATCAAACAGCGTTTTGACATTGTATTTTCGCAAAACATGTTCCGATATATTTTAATTATTCTTTTATTTATTCCAGCTTTTTCAAAAGCACAGATCACTTCTGGAGATTTAAAATTTTTAAAATCGCAGGAAGACAGCTTGCAATATTATAGTCACGAAATGATCTTTGATTCGTTTGCCGAGAACCGGTTTCATTACGATAGTGTTTTTATACGAACGTTTGTAAAATCTTTAAAAACGCCTTATTCATTTGAATATCCTTTCGATTCTATTGCCACCATTTCTAAATTATACGCGCCAGATAGCAGCTTTAGAATTTTTACATGGGAGTTGCAACGAGATGAAAGTTATTACAGGCAGGAAGGTGCCATTCAAATGAAAACAAAAGATGGCTCATTGAAATTATTTCCGCTTATTGATGTGTCTGATTTTACAGCTTTGCCAACAGATTCGGTGCGTACAAACAGAAATTGGATAGGCGCTTTATATTATAACATAATAATGAAAGAATATAAAGGCAAAAAATATTATACGCTGTTCGGTTACGATGATAATGATATGAGCACAACGCGTAAATGGCTTGATGTATTAACGTTTAATGCAAGCGGACAACCCGTTTTTGGTGGCAATTATTTCGATTATAAAGATGATGAATTAAAACAGCCGCAACCTGTAGACCGCTTTTTGTTAGAGTATGAAAAAGATACACGCGCAAGAATGGTTTATGATCCCGATATGGATATGATTGTGTTTGATCATTTGATTAGCGAAAGCAATGAACCACAAAAAAGATATACGTTAATTCCTGACGGAGACTACGAAGGTTTTAAATGGCAAAATGGAAAATGGGTGCATGTTGATAAGTTGTTTAATCAGCAATTAAAAGATGGCGAAGCGCCGAGGCCACAACCATTATTTGATGAGAAACCAAGCAGCGTAAAACCTGATGATAATAATTAATTTTTTTGGTTACCAGCTATAGTTTTCAATTAAGCTTCGTTGTGTCACTCCCTTGTACTGCATATTTTTATAGCAGCTGCCATTTCAAATTCAACAAACATTTCTTTATTCAATCAGTTATAATTCCTGGTACCAAATATTAAACTTCCAATGCGAATCATATTGCTGCCTTCTTCAATTGCAATTTTATAATCAGCAGTCATGCCCATGGAAAGAATTGACAATTGAGAATTGATAGTTGATAATTTGTTGCATTTATCCAGCAAAGATTTTAAGTAATGAAATTCTCCTTTTACCTTATTTATATCATCGGTATTGCTTGCCATTCCCATTAAACCAACAACGTTTACGTTCATCATTGCCGAATTGCCAAATTGGCTAATTATCTCATTCAATTCATCCTCATCCAAACCGAACTTTGTTTCTTCCTGCGCAATATGCATCTGCAATAAAACATTTGTTATCTTATTTATTTTTTCTGATTGTTTATTGATCTCTTGCAGCAATTTCAAACTGTCAACACCATGAATTAAATGTACAAACTCAATTATTTGTTTTACTTTATTCGTTTGCAAATGACCAATAAAATGCCAGTGAATATCTTTTGGCAACTCACTTTCTTTTTCTAATAATTCCTGCACATAATTTTCACCAAAATCTCTTTCCCCAAGACTATATAATTCAAGAATGTCTTCAACCGGCTTTGTTTTGCTAACTGCAACAAGCGTTACATTTTTAGCGTTGCATTCTCCAGATAATTTTTTATAAGCATCTTTATTTATCATATTAGAAGCAAAATTAAGCAAGGAATTTTGATTACAATTTTACTTCCGTTCATAAAGAAATAACAATTGCGAATAAATGATTTTAATACCTTTCACATCTAAAACTTTTTATATGACAACACAAGAAGTAGCCAACAAATTTTATGAAATGGGCGAAGCAAATCAATGGGATAAAATACAGGATGAATTATACAGCGACGATGCGGAAAGTATTGAACCGCCAAACGCAGAAATGTCTGGTTTAAAAAATGCGAAAGGAAAAGCTGCATTGAAAGAAAAATCAAAACAATTTAATGAGATGATTGAAGAAATGTATGGTGGATTTTGCAGCAAACCTGTTATTGGCGGAAATTTTTTCAGCGTTGCTATGGGAATGGATGTAAAGTTTAAAGGCATGAACAGAATGAACATGGATGAAGTTTGTGTATATGAAGTAAAGGATGGAAAGATAGTGAAGGAACAATTTTTCTTCTAATAGTTTGCCTATAAAACTTTTTTAAAAGTCTCGCAGTTAGCGGGACTTTTTTTGACTTAATAATAAATATTCAAGCAACAAGCAATCATTCCACGCCGGGCAATAATGATTATACATTAATAATCTTAAGCTAATAAAATCTTCTTTGAAAGGTTGTTTAAAATACGATGGAATATTGCCGATGAAAAATGGCAAATTGTTTTGCTCGATGTTTTTAAAATTCTTTATGTTGACGTTAAGTTGCGGCGGATGTTGATTCAATTTTATTAAAGCAGATGAAAGCATTATTTTCTCAAGAATATTATTTGAAGATTGCAATTGTTGATTTGCGATTGATACTAATTGAGGCGTTATTTTTTCCAATTCAGGTATTGGTTTTATGCTCATCAATCGTGCAAGATGATATAGAATAATTGATGTGTTTGCATAATATGGTGAAATGAAAGCCGGATGTTTTATAATATCATTTCTTTGAATTGTTCGAATGATGTGAAGCAGGGAAGCGCTGTCGGCTTTTGTCCAATGCAAATTATTTTGTTGAACAAAGCTTAACACATTGCACATCACACTTACATCAAATACAACAGGAAATTTTTTTCCAAACCATGTTGAGTAAGCATTATTGCTTTGATAAACTTTATAGGTTGTTTTTAATGGTGGTTTTGAATTAATATATGATTGCATTAATTGATGCAATGCTTCAGCAGAATCTTTGTTTTCACCATTCATTAATGATCCTAAAACTGTGTCATCCATATCATCAGGCAAAGCACTGTTGCCATTTAAAATTGGTAACCACCAACTGTAATGAAATCTTGTTGCAGTGTCTGTTCTCCAAAAATTGGATGTATTGCGATTCTTGTTTTTAAAATATTTTGATGCGCGAATACTTCTTGCAATAATGCTATCGCAGATTATTTTTTGTTCATGATTGAACTTGTTATAATTATCTTTTAAAGTGTAACCAATAAGCGTGTTGTAAAAGATTGTATTGTCTTTCTTTTTTGTTTTAAATTTTCTTGCAGCACTTATATAAGATGGAAATATTCCGTCAATAAAAAAATCATTGCGTTTAAGTTGTTGGGTTTCTATTTTATCGAGAAGATAATCAACG
>JBDUBY010000168.1:0-3904 GCA_040003735.1 Parafilimonas sp. | reverse complement strand
AAAGCCCGTCCACATTGCGTTTCACGAGCTTTCTTTAATTAATTGAAGTTAGATAAACTGTTTCCAGCGGTGAGGGAGGGATTCGAACCCTCGGTACAGTTTAACCCGTACGGCAGTTTAGCAAACTACTGGTTTGAGCCGCTCACCCACCTCACCGTTTCTTTAAAAAGGACGGCAAAAATAAGTTTAAAACACAAAAAACCAAATTCAAATAAAATCAGACTGAAATTACCTCAGCATTTGCCATCGCTCTGTCTAAATGCACATAGCTTCCATCAACATGAATTAATTGGCCGGTTGTATGACTTGATTTTTCAGATAAAAGAAACGCAACTACGTTTGCCATTTCTTCAATAGTGGTCATTTTGTTTTTAAGGAGAGGTTTAGAAGTAATTTCTTTTAATTTTTTTTCAGGATCGATGTTGGTCTGTTGTTCATATAACCGCGCCCGGATTTCTGCAACAACAATAGCATTTACGCGGATGCCATATTTTAATAATTCAACCGCCCATTCTCTCGTTAAAGCATTTTTTCCACCATTGCTTGCTGCGTAAGCAGATGTGCTGCCCTGGTTTGTTTCTGATGTTTTTGAACTGATATTTACGATGGAACCTTTTGAGATTTTTAGTGCAGGCAATGCATAATGTGCTAACAAATAATAATGAATAAGACTTCTATGCAATGATGCCATAAAGCTTTCATAATCGCTATGTTCAAGCCCAACGCCATCATTAACGCCTGCATTATTTACAAGCCCATCAATTGTTCCAAATTCATTCATTATTTGTTCAATCGCTTTCTTACACTCTTCCGGTTTTGTAAGTTCTGCAGCAACCTGGTAACATTTACCTCCGGTTGACTTTATTGCTTCAACTGTTTTTAAATTATCATCTTCATTCTTTCCTATAATTATTGGCATTGCACCCTCTGCTGCAAGTAATTTTACGATGCCTTCACCAATACCTTTTGCTCCTCCTGAAACAATGATTATTTTATTTTGCAATTGCAAATCCATATAACAATTGATTGCGCAATAGTTGAATAATTTTACTGCGAATCTTTTTCATCTTTATTCATATCCGGAATACTATCCATAAAGATTGATGAAGGATTTTCTTTTTTTGTAATTTCTTCATCATGTGCAATTGAAATAAATCTTGCAAGACTTGCCAAGCTGTTTTCATTTGCATTTGCAAAATTCAGGGTAAAGTTTCCTTCGGTATTTTTTCCATCACCTTTATCTGATGATGCAATAAAATTTTTAAATGTTGATTGTGCAAAAGTTCGCACTTTTTCACCTGCCGAATCATTTGTATTCACGTTTTTTAAAATGGCATTTATATCAATATACATCGCCATAGATTTATTGTTGATTTCTTTGGTAACATCTCCAGGTAAATTAGATTTTCCGTTTCCTGATTCATACAACTTTATTAGTTCATCACTTGAGCCTGCAACAAAATCATTGCCTGATGTTTCAATAGCAAAATCATGGCCGCCGGAAAATCCTAACTGGTATTGATCGCCATTTTTTGATAGGACATGTTTGTTTACTAATCCTGACATAACCTTATCAAAAGCCGCTTTATCTCCAATACGCATGATCAATAGATATTTATTTTTTTCCGGGGCATTCATGTTATCCATGTTTTGCGAATTGTTTTGTTTGATGGATAAATCAGAAGCTACAAAAGCAATGTCACCGCTAAAAGCGTTCATAATATCATCTATTGTAAAACCCATTTGGGCAACGTAACCGTTTGCCATCACATCAAAGCCTGCATAATGTAAAATATCAATCAACACTTTTGGATTGAACGAAATAATTCCTAAGCCGCTTACATCGCCCGGAAATTTTGTAATCATATCCTTATCAATTTCTTTTGAAGGATACTTGCTTAAAATGTCTGAAAGTGCTTTGCTGTTGTGTGTTGTAGCATCAGCAACTATTTTGCCGTTGTCAAAACTGATGGCACCGCTGGTATAACTTCCTTCAAGTAATGAACTTAATTTCGACATGCCAAGCATAGGGTTTGCGCTTAAATTAGCATAAGCATTTGTATAAAAATGCATATCACCTTTTTTAGAAAGCATATCATTAAACCCATCAGCCGCAGCAATTGAGGCAGATTCTTCCTGGCTAAAAAGTGTTGTTAGCTGAAGCTGCGAAAGCGTTCCTTCTCCTGTTGAATAAGTGCCCGGCGCAGATGTGCCACCTGTAACTGCAGATACAATTAAAATTTTGTCAGTCCATCCTGCAATGAAATCATTGCCCAACGTTATGTATTTATATTTTCCGCCTGATAAAACATCTTTACCAACTTTTTCTTTTTTTAAAAATGCTTCCAGCTTTGCTGCATCCTGCACTTCTGCAATTATACCGCTGCTGCTTACAGCTCCCGTTTGCATAGCGTTGGTTTGCTTTGTAAAAAAGTAAATCGATTTACTTAAATCAATACCAGAATTTTTTATATCGTTCCACCGTAAAGAATAGTCATCACTTTTTTTTGTAAAAAGATTTGCCAGCGAATCTATAGTTATGCCTGATGAAGCAATTTTATCCATTACAGATTTTGGATCAACAGCAAAAACTACGGAAGCATCTTTTGGTATATACAACGCAAGTTTTGGAACAGCGTTTTTACAAGCTGCAAACGCAATAATTAAAAAGCATGTGGCTGCAAAAGCTAAAAGTTTATTTTTCATTGTTGAATTAATATAGTAACGAAGATATTGATAAAAACATCTTATAATCCTGTGTTTTACAGAGATGGTTTTGAAGTGATCATAGATTGATAAACTGCTTCCATCATTTTGCCGCGTACGTTTAAGCTGCTTAATTTTAAATTATCACCACCATCAGGATTTACACGATTAGATAAAAAGATAAAGACCAGGTTATACTTCGGATCAACCCAAACACAAATGCCTGTAAAACCTGTGTGTCCAAATGTTTGCGGCGATGCACTTAAACATGGATAAGGTTCGGTGCGTGTTACATTATCTTTTTCAGGTTTATCAAAGCCAAAACCACGACGGCTTATATTGCTGTGATATTGTGTAAAATAATCTATCGTTTCTTTTTTTAAATACCGTTCGCCATCCCACACGCCGCCATTTAAATACATCGAATATAAAATGGCAAGATCATGCACATTACTAAACAAACCTGCATGGCCGGCAACGCCGCCAAACATAGCAGCGCCGGGATCGTGTACAAAACCTCTTAATAATTGTTCCCGGAATTGTTTTTCATCTTCCGTTGGTGCGATATTATTAATGGCAATATGTTCGTTGGGTTTAAATGTTGTATTGTACAAATGCATCGGTTTATAAAAACTATCAGCAACAAATTTGTCTAACGTTGATCCTGTTATTTGCTCAACAATTTTGCCTAAAAAAATATAATCATTATCGCTGTAAATGTATTTTTTTGGAAGCTCTAATTTGCTTTGCAGAATGTGTGCAAACATCGTATCAACATAATCATTTCGCATGTACATATTTGCAGCAACATGCACAGAATAGTTTGAATCAGCATATGCCTGGTAAAGTGTTGAATCAGGGTTTCCATTTGCATACAGTGTTGCTTTATAAAAAGGAATAAATGCAACCAAACCTGCCTGGTGCAGCAATACATCTTCCAATACTAAATTGCTTTTATTAGTGCCGCGAACCCACGGTAAATAATCGCCAAGTGTTTTATGAAGATTAAGTTTTCCTTCCTCATACAATTTCATTACCGCTAATGTAGTGGCAGAAATTTTTGTAACCGAAGCAAGATCATACACGGTGTTTAATGTTACCGGTTGGTTATCGTTGTACGTAAGATTTCCATAAGCTTTATCGAGCACAATTTTATTATCTTTTGCAACAAGCACCACGCAACCCGGCATGGCATGTT
>JBDUBY010000027.1:0-13207 GCA_040003735.1 Parafilimonas sp. | reverse complement strand
CAATTGCTTTTTGTAATGTATCAATATCTGATTGCTGAAAAACTATGTGTATCATTTATTAAAAATATTTGTCTTTTAAATTAGTTATTTCGAAGTGCCTTCCTTTGATTAAATTCCATACCATCATCTCATTTAGAGATTCTTTGATAGAAGCAAAATCTTCAGACTTATACCTGTAACCAAAAATTATTTTTTCAATTCGGATTAAAGGAATTTCTTTTTTAGGTGCGTGATTATTGTAATCACTTAAAGCTATTGGAACTTTAAAAAACTTTGATATAGTATTACTTCTGTTGACTACTTTATTTTTTTCTAAATAATACAGACTTTCTTCGGGTTGTGAATCAAGAACCTGATATATTAATCTAAATTCATTTCGCTTTTAAAAATATTTACCTTATGAAAAGCCAGCAAACTAATTATTTGATTTAGGAATGAAGAATACAAATTGCCTTTTTGATAATCACTTTCTCTGATTAATTCATCAAAGAAAACATTGAATTTTGTACAGGTGTTCTTTATATCATTTAAAAGTTTATTTTCATTGTAATAAATTTTAGATAAATGAAAACTGTCCCATTGCGACTCATCATTTTCAAATGAAAATTCGATGGCAATTCCTTTGCCATAAAGTCTCCACATATTATACTCGACTATTTCATCTATTTCTGCATCGCAAAAAGAGATACTTAAAATTTGCTTTCTTAACTTATTTACATCCACTTTTTTTAAAATATCATCGCATGATTTTAATTGTTGCAAAGGAAATTGAATTTCGTTTTTATCATCTACAAAATTCAAATCATAAAGATGAAAGGCTTTGCCTAATAAAATATTGTTGAGTTTTTCAAGATTGGTAAAATGAATAAATTTTTTATTTTCAACTGACACATAATAAGCACTATTTCTATAAGCACTATTTGTGGAAATTAAATGAATTTTTTCTAGAGTATTTGAAGATGAAGTCCCCTGAACTTGTTGGTTAGGCAATATATCAATTAGTATCTCGTTACAGTAACTTTTAAAAATTTTATTTATGATTACATCTATGTTCATTTAAAATTTTTTAAATCACTCTTTCACCAAATCCAATTCCACCCTTAAATTATCAATAATAAATTCCTGCCGTTCTTGTGTATTTTTTCCCATGAAGTAAGAAAGCATGTCCTGGATATGATCTCCCTGTTCAAGAATTACAGGTTGCAAACGCATGTCTTCTGCAATAAACCGTTCAAATTCTTCAGGCGAAATTTCGCCCAAACCTTTAAAGCGTGTTATCTCTGGTTTGCCTCCAATTTTTTTTATAGCTGCCTGTTTTTCAGTTTCATCATAACAATAAATCGTTTCTTTTTTATCGCGTACACGAAACAAAGGAGTTTCTAAAATATGCACATGATCTTTCTTAACAAGATCAGGAAAGAATTGTAAAAAGAAAGTCATAATCAGCAAACGAATATGCAATCCATCAACATCTGCATCTGTCGCAATTACTACATTGTTATATCGTAAACCTTCCAAACCATCTTCAATGTTCAATGCATGTTGCAACAGGTTGAACTCTTCGTTTTCATACACGATCTTTTTTGTTAAGCCATAACAATTTAAAGGCTTGCCACGCAAACTAAAAACGGCTTGTGATTCAACATTTCTTGCTTTGGTTATTGATCCGCTTGCACTATCTCCTTCTGTAATAAATATGGTTGAATTATTTTGAAGTTCGATGAAAGCATCTTTATTTTTTGACGGCAAATCATCATTTAAATGTACATGGCAGTCACGCAGTTTTTTATTATGAAGATTAGCTTTTTTTGCACGCTCATTTGCAAGCTTTTTGATGCCTGCTAATTCTTTGCGCTCACGCTCACTTTGTTCAATACGTTTTTTTAAAGCTTCAGCAATTGGTGTGTTGCGATGTAAAAAATTATCCAGTTCTTTCGATAGAAAATCCTGTATAAAATTCTTCATGCTCGGGCCATTCTCAAATACAACTTGTGAACCTAATTTTGTTTTTGTCTGGCTTTCAAAAACAGGTTCCTGCACACGAACAGAAATGGCTGCAACAATACTTTGACGAATATCTGCCGCTTCATAATCTTTCTTAAAAAAATCACGGATTGTTTTTACATACGCTTCGCGAAACGCCTGCTGATGTGTTCCGCCTTGTGTTGTATACTGCCCATTCACAAAAGAAAAAATATCTTCACCATAATCGCTGTTGTGCGATAATGCTACTTCAATATCTTCTGCCTGTAAATGAATGATAGGATAACGCAATTCATCAGGATTGGTTTTGCGTTGCAACAGATCGAGCAAACCATTTTTACTTACATATCTTTTGCCGTTAAGATTTATTACAAGCCCTGCATTAAGGTAACAATAATTCCAAAGCTGGTTATCTAAATATTCATGTATGTAATGAAAATTTTTAAACACAGAATCATCGGGAATGAAAGTGATCAGCGTTCCGTTTTCTTCACTGCTTTTTGTTTCTTTATAATCTTTGAGTAAAACACCTTTTTGAAACTCTGCCGTTTTTATTTTTCCTTCACGAAAGCTATCAACTTTAAAATAATTGCTTAATGCATTTACTGCTTTTGTACCAACGCCATTCAACCCAACACTTTTCTGAAACGCTTTGCTATCATACTTTGCGCCGGTATTTATTTTACTTACAACATCAACCACTTTACCTAGTGGAATGCCTCTTCCATAATCGCGAACCGTTACTGTTTTATCCTGGATTGTAATATCAATATGTTTTCCATGACCCATTGTATGTTCGTCAACGCAGTTATCAATTACTTCCTTTAATAAAACATAAATTCCATCATCGGGCGATGAGCCGTCTCCTAATTTTCCTATGTACATACCAGGCCGTAAACGAATATGTTCACGCCAATCTAAACTGCGGATACTTTCTTCTGTATAATCAAAATTTATTTCAGCCATTTTAATTCAAGATTCAAAATGTAAATTCAAAACAAAAAACTATGGGTGCAAAATATAGTTTTTTTGACTTTTTAATTTTTACTTTTAACACACGTTGTGTTTATAACTATGATGATATAATCTTTCTACATGAAACAATATTTTTTCCTGTTATTATTTATTGTGATTTTTTGTTTTGTTGATGCGCAAACCATTCAACAACTTACAAACAATAATAAAATTTCTTTACGCGGATTGAGCGTTGTAAACAATAATATTGTCTGGGCAAGCGGAAGCAATGGCCAGGTTGCAAAAAGTATTGATGGAGGAAAGCATTTTGATTGGATAACGGTAAAAGGTTATGAGCAAAAAGACTTTCGTGACATAGAAGCTTTTGATGCAAACACTGCAGTTATTATGGCAATTGATATGCCTGCAATTATTTTAAAAACAAAAGATGGCGGTAAAACATGGAAAGAAGTTTTTCATGATGATGCAAAAGGAATGTTTTTAGATGCGATGAATTTTACAAGTGCTGGCAACGGCATTGTTGTTGGCGATCCAATCAATAATAAATTATTTATTGCAACCACAAATAATTCGGGAAATAACTGGATTGCAAAAAACGCTGAAAGCAATTTTTATAAAGTTGATACCGGAGAAGCGCTCTTTGCAGCCAGCGGAACGAATATCATTTCAGCATGGAACAGAAAATATTTTCTTAGTTCATTTATTGTTACAGGCGGAAGCAAATCAAGATTATTTTTTGATGATAACATGTACGATTTAAATATTATCCAGGGAAAAGAAAGTACCGGTGCAAATTCAATTGCTATAAATGATAACCAACAAGGAGTTATAGTTGGCGGCGATTTTGCGCATGATTCTGTTTCTGAAAATAACTGTATTTTGTTTAAATATAAAGGGAAGAATATACAATTTTTATATCCTCATACTTCACCGCATGGCTATAGAAGTTGTGTTGCTTATCAAACAAAAAAAATAATAATCACTTGTGGCACCACAGGCGTTGATATTTCGAAAGATGGTGGGTTGAACTGGGAATTAATTTCTAATGAAAGCTTTAATGTTTGTGCGAAAGCTAAAAAAGGAAATGCAGTTTTTCTTGCAGGTAAAGATGGAAGAATAGCAAAGCTTGTAAACTAAATTTATTTATACTTATTTAGGAATTCTGAAATAAAAACTTTTGAAATTAATAAAGCTGTTTAAAATGAAGATCAAAGTTGCTATGAAAATATGTAGTACAAGTGAGTGACACAACGAAGATGCCACGAAGTGCCACTGCTGATCACCAAAAAATTATAACAGCAATTCTTTGTTTCTTATTTGAATATTCTCAAAAAGTTTATAGAAGCCTTTTTTTGAAGTCAGATCTTTTAAAGCACGCATGTGGTTTTCGTGATGCATATCAGTGCCTACAAGTGTTACCATATTTTTTTTAAGAAGGTTTTGCGCTGTGTTTTTTGCGGCATCTCCATAATAGCCAAGCAATGATAAAATATTTATTTGCAGGTAACAGCCAAGATCTATAAAGCGCTGAAATAATTCTATGTTGCCGAAATAATAATTGTATCGTTCAGGATGTGCGAGCACCGGTTGAAAACCTTTTAGTTTTAAATTAAAAATTACATTTTCAATATTGTTTGATGGCGCTGCATAAGACATCTCGATAAGTATCAGATTTTTACCAAACGTGAGTAATTGTTTGCCTTCGTTAACGTAATTCTCAAAATCAATATCAACCATATATTCTGCTGCTGCCTCAAGTTGTACATTAATATTTTTTTCTTTTAAAGCATTGCGAACCAATTCAAGTTTGGGTAAAATTGTTACAGGTGAATTTGGATAAACATCAGAAAGAATGTGCGGCGTACAAATAAGTTTTTGATAGCCCATTTGCTGCAGTTGCTGTATAAATTCTATTGTTTCTTCCATCTCCTGCAAACCGTCATCAAGTCCGGGCAATAAATGCGAATGCATATCTGCTGCAAGAAAAGAAAGATCAGGAATTATTTTTTTAGAAGCGCCGAACAATGAAAACATGTGTAAAAATATTACGGATTAATAAGCAGGATTATGAAGTGATCAAAACGTGGTTATATGACTTAAATGTTCTGCGGGAAACTCAACCACTAATAACTGGTCTAAAGTTTCGAGCCGCACATATATTCTTTTGTTGCCGCCTTTTATTACAGTTCCTTCAGCATCCATAAAAACACCTTTACGTATAATAACTTTATTGTTTTCATTGAACTGTCTTAAATTTTCTACTGTAATATTTACATTTTTTTCAAGCAGGTAAGAACGTATTAATTCAATTTCTTCATCGCGTATAACACCTGGTTTTTTTAGATAATGTACAAATTGTACAACCCCGTTTGTTGTTAATACTTTAAGGCGTTCATCTTCTGTTGCTATATGAACAAACACATAAGATTTAAAAAGTGGGTCATCAATAATTTTTTTTCTGTCACTCCACTGACTTTCTTTTTTTTGTACGGGACACCAGCTTTCAATTCCTTTCTCTAATAATTTAGTATTTACTTTTTTTTCCCAGCGCGGTTTAGTATAAATAGCAAACCATTGTTTTTCTCTTTTTATTTCCATTCAATTACTTTCCTGCAATGCAATTTTAAATTTTCATCCTTTTATATAAAACAAAAGGGCAACCTTTTTTAAGGAAGCCCTTTTTGTAAGATGTAATATTAATGTGATTTATTCATATCACCGAGTACGTTTACAGTTTCTCCAATGTAAATATCTTTTTGAATATTTTTAAGCCATTGAAGATAGCGCTGGCCTTTTGCACTGTCGGCGTTACTATAATATTTTGAACGATCTGCGGTAACCGGTTGAATATCCATCGGTGTTGCCAAACGCATTAAGCTATCATTTGCTTTTACGGTTGTTTTAAGTATGGTTTGCTCTTTTTGATAATCCTCCAGGTTAAGGCTGAATTTTTTATCTGCATTGTCTTTTAACCAATCTTCGTTTTTAATAATAGTATTAAATGCTGTGTTTGATTGAACCTGGTTTTTCGCTTCTGTTTCAACGGTATTCCAGTTAACACCAGAATTAAAATCATTATAATCTGCTTTTTTAATCTGATCCCAAGGCAATGCTGAAGTCTGATCTTTTTCGCGCAATTTTAAATAATCGTAAGGATCTGGCAGAGCAACATCAGGTGTTACGCCTTTTAATTGTGTTGAGCCACCATTGATGCGATAGAATTTTTCGAACGTAAGTTTCAAAGTACCATATTCTGTTTGGCCGCTAAAAATGTCAAGTGTTTTACCAAGTGGCAAAGTGCGTTGCACTGTTCCTTTTCCATAAGTATCTGAACCTACAATTATGCCGCGTTTATAATCTTGTATTGCTGCTGCAAATATTTCTGATGCAGATGCGCTGAATTCATTTACCATTACCGCAAGCGGGCCACTGTATAATACAGAAGTATCATTATCACTTAAAATAGCAGGTTTGCCATCGCGATCTTTTACCTGTACCACCGGACCTTGCTTAATAAACAGGCCAACCATATTTACAACTTCAGGCAATGAGCCACCACCATTGTTGCGCAGGTCAAGAATAATCCCGTTTACATTTTCTTTTTTTAGTTTGATGATTTCGTTTGCAACATCCTGCGAGCAACGGTTTCCATCGGATCTTTCAAAATCAGCGTAAAATTCAGGAAGGAAAATGTATCCGATTTTTCCAGTTGGCTCATTAATTACCGCACTTCTTGCAAACTGTTCATCCTGCACAATTTCATCGCGAACTATTGGTACAACATCTGTAGAACCATCCGCCTTTTTAAAAGTTATTCTAACTTCAGTACCCTTTGTACCGCGAATAAGTTTTACAACATCTGTAAGTCCGTAACCTCTTATGTCTACAGGCTCATCTTTTCCTTGAGCAACTTTTATTATTTCATCATTTACCTGTACTTTCTGGCTTTTCCATGCGGGGCTACCTGTAATTAAAGCTGCAATTTTTATAGCGCCGTCATCATCTTTTAACTGAGCGCCAATTCCGTAAAATCGACCGCTTAAATCTTCTTCAAAAGAGCGGCTTTCAACCGGTGGAAAATATTCTGTATGCGGATCCATTAAATCCGTAATAACATTTACATAATAATTAAACTGCTCCTGTGGTGTAAAAATTAATTTCTGGCGATTAAAACTTCTGTCTAAAATCGTTAATACTTTTTGCCTTGCCATTGCTTCAAGTTGCGCATCCGTTTTATTTGCGATGGCTGTATCTTTTGTTTTATTATTTCGCTGTTGCAGAAGATCTGTGTATTGATCGAGCGTAAGGTATTTTAAACGTTTGCGCCATTGTTCCTTTCGCGCAGCTTCATCTGCCGGGAACGCTGCTTTATCATCATCAAGATTTATTTCTTCTTTAATAGTAAAATCAAAAGGATTTGAAAGCAGATTTTTATAAAGCTGCATTATTTCATCTACTCTTTTTAAATAAATAGTAGAAGCATCGCTGTAAAAACTTAACGGCGCACCGTGAATTTCGTCATCGAGCGTAAGCTCATATTTTTTAAGATAATTTACATCGCTTTGCAACAAAATATCTTTATCAGGATTTAGTACGTCGAGATATTTTGAAAATACCTGTTTAGAAAAATTATCATCAATAGTTTTGGGAGAAAAATGTTTTTGCTCAAGTATAGTTCCTATTGCAGTTAATAACATCTGTTCTTTAGAATTGCCATCTTTATCGTTTCGCTTAAATGCCCACAATGTAACGCCCAGTAAAATTACCAGCACAGCCGGTAACACAGTTCTTCTCAACATAATTTTAGAAATTTTAAATTGCATATGCGCTTTCAAAATTAAATCAAAAAAAAGATGCCGTTTTTTTTATTATATGAATTAACAAGACCTGAACAAAAAAATATACGAAATGGTTCAACTGTGGTTTGTATTCCATAGCAATTTCTCTTATTTTTGCCTGCTTTATGGAGGATGTAGCTCAGTTGGTTAGAGCATCAGATTGTGGTTCTGAGGGTCGGGGGTTCGAGACCCCTCATTCTCCCATAACTTTCTTATAGTGGTAAAGGTCTCCACATTTATCATGGGGTTAAGCACAATTTTTTAATTGCTTTTTAATTTAAAAATGTTGTAACTTCTCGCCTTGGAATTGCTGATATAACAAAATAATTTATTATATTTTTTGCAGTAAACTTTTTAAAAAGATTTGCAGGAATATTGTAAAAATTTTGAGCGATTTCTGAATTTCTCTTATTAACAACAAAAACATTTCTTATGCGCAACCAAATTCTCGTTCACGTAAACGGGAAAACTTACATGCAACGTATAAAGCCCACACTTGTTGGTCCGTTGTTATTTGCCAGTTTTGTAATTGCCATTGGATATTTAGGTACTGAATCTCTATGGACACTTCTTGCAGGCGTGCTCTTATTTTCCCTTTATTTAATAGAAAGAATGTATTGGGGTAAGATTTATATTACCGAAATAAGCGAAATGCCAGATGATAAATTAAAGATTATTTATCTTGATAAAAATGAAGTAAAAGAATATGTTGGCGATAAAAAATCATTTCGTATTCAACGCAGTTCTGTTTGGTATAAAATGAAAGCAGATGCTGAGCAATACTTCACACTTAAAGATGAACAAAAAGGGTTTACTTTAAAACAGTTTGCCCTTGGAGATTGGGAAGACTCAACTATTAATAAATTAATTAATGATTGGCAGCCTGCTTCAAACGAAGCGGGTTTTGCAACTGCTAACTAATAATCTTTTCCTGTTTAATGTTTAGAATATCCTTCAACTATGAAGGATATTTTTTATACACCTATAAATACAAATAAATGCAACCACAATTAAATGAAATCCGGGATCAGCAGCGCAATACATGGAACAAATTTTCTGGCGGATGGAAAAAATGGAATGATCACACCATGAAGTTTTTGAAATCATCTGGTGAGGCAATTATAAATGAACTGGATATTCAGAAAACTGATAACGTACTGGATGTTGCCAGTGGAACTGGCGAACCTGCGATAACTATTGCCGGTATTGCTGTAGAAGGAAAAGTTACAGCCACAGACCTTGCAGAACAAATGCTTGAGACAGCCAGAGACAATGCAAATAAAAAAGCACTTAAGAATTTTGAAACGAAGGTGGCTGATGTGTCTAACCTTCCGTTTAATGATAACAGTTTTGATAAGATCAGTTGCCGAATGGGTTTTATGTTTTTTCCAGATATACAATTGGCATCAAATGAAATGTTTCGCGTTTTAAAACCCGGAGGAAAAATAGCAACTTCAGTTTGGTTCAATCCTGCAAAAAATTTATGGATGACAGGCTTGATGGGCATCATTAATAGAAATATGCAATTGCCTCCACAAGATCCTAACACACCTTCTATGTTTAGATGTGCGCCGCCGGGTTTAATGAAATCTTTATTGGAAAACGCTGGCTTTAAAAATATAAAAGAAAAAGAAATAAGCGGAAAAACATCCTATCCAGATTTTGAGTTTTTCTGGACAATGATGAATGAAGTAGCCGCGCCTGTAGTGGCTGCATTAGATAATACTGATGAAGAAACACGCAGGAAAGTAAAAGATGAAGCAGCAGTGTTTGCAAAACAAAATACCGGCGAAAACGGCATTGAGCTTGACTATTGCTCGTTGATTATAAGTGCAGAAAAATAGCGATTAGGTTCAATAGATGTAAAATGCAATAACAATACAATTGTTTATTAAGAATTCATTCATTTAATCTTTCGTAAATTTGCGTTTTTAAAATTGATGAAATGATTAAAACAGGTAATTCTATAATAAGTATTTATACTGAAATGACGCCTAATCCTGAAACAATGAAGTTTGTAGCCAACAAACTTTTATATCCCGGCAAAAGCATAGACTTCCAGGATGAATCACAGGCTGGTCCAAGTCCATTGGCAAAAGAGTTGTTCAGTTTTCCGTTTATAAAAAGTGTTTTTATTGCCAGCAATTTTGTTACACTTACAAAAACCGCAGATACAGAAGATTGGCAGGATGTTATTCCATCAGTAAAACAATTCTTAAAAGATTATCTTGAAAATAATAGCATTGTTGTTAATGAAGATGAAGTATCTAAAATAAAACAAGATACAGGAAATATTATTTTAAGTGATGATACAGATGTTGTAAAACGAATTAAAGAATTATTGGATAATTATGTGCGCCCTGCGGTTGAAATGGATGGTGGGGCTATACAATTTAAAAGCTATGATGAAGGCACTGTAAATTTAATGTTACAGGGAAGTTGCAGCGGATGTCCATCATCAATGGTGACATTAAAATCTGGTATTGAAGGCATGATGAAACGCATGATTCCTGAAGTAAAAGAAGTAGTGGCAGAAGCAGAATAAAATTTAAAAAAAGATTTAAACGCCGGGTAGTAAGCCCGGCGTTTTTTATTTGAATTATTCTTTGTTTGGTCGTGGTTTTTTTAGGTTATATCAATTTTATCAAATTCACAAGATTGCAATTCATTACTTTGATATTCCTTTCAATAAATTATTTTATTTTAAATGAATCTTTCAAGCATGCTAAATAAAAAGTTATACGCTCCTGTATTAATTCTTGCAGTTTGCATGCTTGCCTGTCATTCAAAAGAAAAAAATAAAGAGCCCAAGAAATCTCCGCCGCCAATTGTTGATGTTATTGTTGCGCACACTCAACCAATTTCAGATAGTATTGAAGCCAACGGAACGGTTGTAGCAAATGAGTACGTTGAATTGCATCCTGAAGCTACCGGCCGCATCACATATCTTAATGTTCCCGAAGGAAAGTTTATTTCAAAAGGAACTGTAATTGCACGGATAAATGATGAAGATTTAGTTGCCAACTTAAATAAAAGCAAAGCCGCACTTGTACTGGCGCAACAATACGTTGATCGTTTGAAACCATTATTAGCTGTGCAAGGTGTAAACCAGGCCGATTATGATGTGGCAGCAAATACGGTAATAAGCACTCAGGCAGATATTCAATATACGCAGGCATTGATTGATAAAACGGTTATTCGTGCGCCTTTTGATGGTGTTGTGGGGTTAAGACAAGTAAGTATTGGTGCATATGTTGGCAATACAGATATAATTGCTACCATGCAGCAGGTAAACAATTTAAAAATTGATTTTACATTACCTGAAGACTACAGCAAGTATATTAATACAGGATCCAAAGTGCAGGTTGTATTAGATGCAACAAACGATACATTGAGGCATACTGCAACTGTTGTTGCTATAGAGCCACAGGCAAATACGATCACACGTAATTTAAAAGTACGCGCCTTATTGCAGGACAATGCTAAAGCAAATGCCGGAGCGTTTGTAAAAGTTTATATTGAACAGGGGGCAAGTAAACAAAGCATACTTGTACCAACAAACTGCATTATACCAAGTGATATAAATAAGCAACTGATACTTGTAAAAAATGGAAAAGCGCAATTTACTAATGTAACTACAGGCATTCGCACGCAAAGTAATGTTGAGGTTACGCAAGGCGTATCTGCCGGAGACACTATAATAGTAACAGGTGTTCTATTTGCGAAAGATAAAAACGCGGTTACAGTGCGTAAAGTAGAAACACTTGAATCTGCTTCTTTGCATCAATAATAATTACGCCGCGATTGCTCTTTATTTTTTTATTTATCTGAAACGGATTCTGAGTTGTGTTTGCATCAACAACTTTTCGTTTAGCAAAATTTCGTCTCAACATTTTTCCATTTTGTATCAATTAATATTCTTCTATAATTCTTTTTTAATCAATTTAAGGTTTGCATAAATAGATTTGCTGATAAATGGTTTGCAGTACAAGTGAGTGACACAACCGTGATGCCATAAATACTACAGCCGGTAACTAAATAATAACGGTTAAAATTAAAAGCATGTAATATTAATGAGTGATTATATAGTTGTTAAGTCATTCATTATTTCATTATTTATTGCTTATTAACTAAGATGAATATTTCGGAACTTTCGCTTAAGCGGCCGGTGTTTGCAACTGTGATGAACATAATGATAATTGTGTTTGGCGTAACCGGTTTTACGTTTCTTGCTGTGCGCGATTATCCTGCAATTGATCCGGCAATAGTTTCGGTACGCACATCTTATACTGGTGCGAATGCTGATATTATTGAAAGCCAGATAACCGAACCTTTGGAAAAGCAAATCAATGGAATTCCAGGTATAAGAACGCTTACTTCATCAAGCTCTTTGGGCAATAGTAATATTACTGTTGAATTTAATTTGGGAGTTGATCTTGAAGCTGCCGCAAGTGATGTGCGTGATAAAGTAAGCCAGGCAGCACGCAGTTTGCCGCAGGATATTGATGCGCCGCCGGTTGTTTCAAAAGCAGATGCTAATGCTGATTTTATTTTGATACTTGCATTGCAAAGTCCTACAAAAAGTTTGCTTGAATTAAGTGATTATGGAGAAAATGTTTTGCAACAGCAATTTCAAACTATAAATGGTGTAAGCTCTGTAGGTTTATTTGGTGAGAAACGTTATGCCATGCGGCTTTGGCTTAATCCGGATAAAATGAATACATATAATGTTTCATTCACCGATTTGCGTGATGCACTTAATTCAGAAAATATTGATTTGCCGCCGGGAAAAATTTATGGCAGCAATACAGAATTAACTATACGAACTGTTGGAAGACTTACTACAGAAAAACAATTTCGTGATTTAATAATTCGTGAAGATAGCAGCGGCATTGTGCGTTTAAGTGATGTTGCGAATGTAGAATTAGGTGCTGAAGATTATGAACAAAGCTGGAAATATAATGGTGTAAATGCTGTTGGCTTGTATGTAATTCCGCAACCTGGCGCTAATAATATTGCCATCGCTGATGAGTTTTATAAACGGCTTGCTGATATTCAGAAATCAAGTAAAAGCGATATACAATTAAAAGTTTTAATTGATAACACCATCAACATACGTAACTCGCTTGCTGAAGTAAAAGACACACTTATCATTTCATTTATACTTGTTGTATTGGTAATTTTTATTTTTTTCCGCAACTGGTTAATCGCAATTCGCCCGTTAATTGATATTCCTATTTCGCTTATTTTCACTTTTTTCATCATGTACATTTCAGGCTTTACAATTAATGTACTTACGCTGCTCGGCATTGTATTGGCAACAGGATTAGTAGTGGATGATGGTATTGTGGTCACCGAAAATATTTTCAGAAAATTAGAAAGCGGATTACCAATTCGCAAAGCTGCAGTTG
>JBDUBY010000243.1:0-3909 GCA_040003735.1 Parafilimonas sp. | reverse complement strand
AAGTTTGATTAATAAATTTTTAAGCCATGCAATAGAAATTGCATGGCTTTTTTTTTGCTTAAATACATGGCACATTTTTTTCCGCACTACATATATGCAGAGTAAAGTAAAATTATTAGGACATCCTATTCACCCTATGATAGTGCCTTTCCCTATTGCGTTTAACACAGCAACAATGATTTGTTGTATAGTTTATGCAACAAACGAAGACACATTTTGGTTTCGTGTGGCATTTATTGCAAACTGTGCGGCAATTGTAATGTCTGTAGTTGCTGTATTGCCAGGTTTAATTGACTGGCTTTCTATTCCAGCTTTATCAGAGGCAAAATCAACCGGTTTAAAACATATGGTTGCCAACGTTTTTACGCTTGGATTTTTTACTGCAAATGCTGCTGTAATGTTCACAGAGTTTAGCCAGGCACATCCGCCTGCCGGTTCTCATATTATGATGACAGTGGCAGGATTTCTTATTATGCTATATGCAGGTTTTAAAGGATGGAAACTGGTGCAAACACATCACATAGGAGTTGACGTGAATGCAAATGATGATGTACCGGCACAAGGTGAAATTGAACAGAATGCAAATGAGATTTTTTCAGACACTAAAGAAAATCCACAAACAAACAAATAAAATAGTACCATAAGTTTGCATTGATCATTTACAATAACATGCAAAACATAAAAATTTCTTCTGCGCAGTTTGAACATAAAAGCGGTGACAAAATATACAATCTTTCAGTGATTGATCATCTTTCTAAAAAGGCAAAAGAACAAGGTGCTGATATAATTGCTTTCCACGAATGCTCAATTACCGGTTACACATTTGCACGAAATCTTTCAAAACAGCAAATGCTTGAACTGGCTGAATTTATTCCGGCAGGAGAAAGCGTTTCAAAACTTCAAGCCATTGCGTTAAAACATAATATTGTTGTGCTTGCAGGTTTATTTGAAAAAGATGAAAACGATGATTTATTTAAAGCTTATGTATGTGTTGATACAAATGGATTAGTTGCAAAATTCAGGAAGCTGCATCCTTTTATCAACTCTTATTTAAAGCCGGGAAATGAGTATTGCGTTTTTGAATTGCATGGATGGAAATGTGGTATTCTTATTTGTTATGATAATAATATTGTTGAAAATGTGCGTGCAACAAAACTGCTTGGTGCCGATATAATTTTTATGCCGCATGTAACTATGTGTACACCTTCAACACGGCCTGGCGCTGGTTTTGTTGATGCTGAACTTTGGAAAAATCGTGAAGCAGATCCAACATCATTGCGAATTGAATTTGATGGGATGAAAGGAAGAGAATGGCTGATGAAATGGCTGCCCGCGAGAGCTTATGATAATGCGGTGTACGCAGTTTTTTCGAATGCTATAGGAATGGATGATGATCAATTAAAAAATGGATGTTCTATGATCATT
Source organism: Parafilimonas sp. (assembly GCA_040003735.1). GTDB lineage: Bacteria > Bacteroidota > Bacteroidia > Chitinophagales > Chitinophagaceae > Parafilimonas. Next base: position 2,484 of record JBDUBY010000243.1, on the reverse strand, counting down.
GATCCATATGGAGATGTTATTGCGGAATGCAGAACATTAGGGGATGATATAACAACGGCAACAATTACTTCAGATAAATTAACCAAAGCAGGTGGTCATCGTTATTTAAAAGCAAGAAGGCCGGAATTATATAAAGATATTATTGGCCAGCCGCACAAAGCTGAACAGAAAGTTGTTTGGCTTGAGAAGTCCGTAAGTCAGTAAAGTCCGTCAGTCGGAAAGCATCTTGCAGAATGTTTGAAACTTCTTTCTGTCTGTCGAACTTCAAGACGTTTTAATTATTTCAACAAATTATCATCGAACAATTTTAAAATACGTTTGTATTCATCCGTCCAACTGCTTGGTTCAACAAAGCTGTGATCTTCCAAAGGATAAACAGCAAGCTCCCAATTGTTTTTTCCGAGCTCGATTAAACGTTGTACAAGCCGAACATCATCCTGGAAATGTACATTCTGATCAATCATGCCGTGGCAGATAAGCAAATGATTTTTTAAGCCGCCTGCAAAATTTATCGGCGATGAACGTGCATACGCAATGCTATCTGTAAAAGGCTCATTGAGAATGGCCGATGTATAATCGTGCTCGTAATGCGCCCAATCTGTTACAGAACGCAATGCGGCCCCTGCTTTAAAAACATCAGGTGTTGTAAACATTGCCATCAACGTCATAAAGCCACCATAACTTCCACCATAAATCCCGATACGTGTTGAATCTATTCCCAATTTTTGAACGAGATAGTGCGCTGCATCAACTTCATCATTTAAATCTTTCCCGCCCATATAACGATAAATTCCTGTGCGCCAATCGCGGCCATAACCTGCGCTTCCACGATAATCAATATCTAAAATTGTATAACCTTTATCAGCCAATAAATTATTGAACATCATCTCGTGGAAATAATAACTCCACCAATAATCTACGTTTTGCAAATAGCCAGCGCCATGTACAAAAATTACTGCTGCATTATTTTTTGTTCCTTGTTTTGGTTCATAAATGCGCGCATGAACTTCAGCGCTATCTCTTGCCTTGAATGTAAAAACTTTTGTATCGCGCCACTGGTATTGTTTAAATGAATCGCTCATGGCCTTATCAGTTAGTTGCTGTGGCTTTGCATTTGGTTTTAAATTTTGCAAATACAATTCCCATGGTTTGGTTTGATAAGAATAACGGTAAGCGATTTGCTTTTCATCGGGCGATAAAAACATCTCATAACCGCCGATTAGTGATGTTAGTTTTATTTTATTAGTTCCATCAACATTAATGCGATAAATGTTTTGTTTGCCCGGCTCTTCTTCGTTTGTAATAAGATAAAAATATTTTTTGTCTTTAGTTAATACAGCTTTTTGAATTTCATAGTTACCACTTGTAATTGCACCTCCCTGGCGCGTGTTTATATTATAAATGTACAAGTGCGAAAAGCCTGTTACTTCGCTTTGAAAATAAATAGTGTTATTATTTATCCAACCAATATTTGCAGGCTCAAGCCATGCAATCCCAGGACCTGCAATCCATGCGCTATCGTGCTGATGATTTATCAAACTCAATTCCCCGGTTTCTGCATTTAGCTGCATTATCCAGCGATCTTTATTATCTAATGAAAAAATATCAACTATGCATGCAGTTGCTTCATCATTCCACAAAACATTTTGTACAATTACTTTTTTAGGTACTTCATCTGAATCATTTGATTCGTTCGCATACAACTTTTTATATTCGGGCAGTAAGTCTATATATGGAATAGAATCAGTTGAAACTTTAATAACAGTATCTTTTAATTTATCAAAAACATAAAATGAATAATCACCAGCTGGCCGGCCAACTTTCGTGCGGCCGGGAATTTCTTTAGTATAACCATCCAGCGTTATGTAAGATGGAACGATGGTTCTTTCTGCATCAGGATTTTTTTGATACAGGCTGAATGTTATAAATCTTTCGTCTGGACTAACGCCTAAATTCTGTACATCTTTATTATCAATATAAATTATGCGGAGATCTTTTTCGTCTTTGTTACTGTCGAGAAACTCTTTTGTTTTATCAGTTTTCTCTTTTCTTTTTTTTATTACAGATGATGTTTGTAATGCTTCATTATTCAGCCATTTTTGTTGCTGCGATAAATTCTCATCTTTTGAAGGCACTGTTCCGTTTTGAATATTTGTTAGTTGTTCTGTATTACCGGTAACACTATTCCATACATCCAGATCATTTTTTAATTGATAGCTAATGTTATCATTTTTTAAAAAAACAGGATTCCATTCGTGCTCTGCAGTGTTTGTAATACGAGTTATATTTTTTGACGAAATGGTTAGTACATATACATCATCATTATGTATAAATGCAATTCTGGATTTTGCTGTATTGTATGTTCCGTTTGAAATATCTTCTGCAAGCTTCGCATCTAAATAAGAAAGTTTCGAGATTTTATTATTTGTTGTTTGATAAGTATAAAACGAATCGCTGTTGTTATTATCAGGATTCCATTTAAAA
>JBDUBY010000109.1:0-13224 GCA_040003735.1 Parafilimonas sp. | reverse complement strand
TGCGAAAATTTTACGAGAGAGAGATAATTTTTGACTGTTGTCATGCTGCAAAATTACTTATTAAACCGGTTGTATTTTTTACAATGAACTATTAACTATTTGCCATGAAGCAAACTCCACAACACAATTCCGGCGGCTACAGAAACATTTAAAGAATGTTTCATGCCTTGTTGCGGAATTTCTATGCAACCATCACAAACTTGCATGGCTTCATTTTGCACACCTGTAACTTCATTACCAAAAACAACAGCGATTTTTTGGTTGGATGAGGAAGCGAATTTATCAAGCTTGATGCTTTGCTCAGCTTGCTCAATTGCGTACACCGAATAATTATTTTGTTTGAGTTGATTAATCGCATCAATAATATTTTCAAACTGCATCCAATCAACTGTTTCTGCCGCACCCAAAGCCGTTTTGTGAACAGAACGATGTGTTGGCGGCGGCGTATAACCGCAAATAAAAATACACTCAATAAGAAAGGCGTCCGCGGTTCTAAAAATACTACCAACATTATATGCACTGCGAATATTATCGAGTAAAACAATTACTTTATTTTTTTCTGCCTGCTTAAATTCTTCAACCGTTTTGCGGTTTAATTCATCCATGCTTAATTTACGCATGTTGCAAAAATAAACGCATCTGCCAGCAGCATTAACGATAACCAAATCTTTTTTATACTTAATTAACCAAATCACTACAAAAGCCAAAAATTTATTTAGGGATTTTAGAAAGTTTGTACTATTGCATCGTTTTAAACTAACTACTTATGTTTTTCAACCGTATTATTTCCCTGGCTTTGTGCCTTATTATTTCTATTGCTGCCATTTGCCAGGCCAAAGAAGTTAAACTTAAATTTGGTGAGATACAATCAAAAGATTTTAATCCAGATTATGCCGCACTTGATTCTTCTGCCGATGCTGTGTATTTAGATGATATTGGCTCGTCACATCATGACGGTAATAACAATGGTTCTTTTTCGGTGATACATACTGTGCACGAACGCATTTTATTATTGCATAAAAAAAGCTTTGATGATTTGGCAACCATTAAAATTTACCTTGATGTAAGCGGTAATGAAAAAGAAAAATTAGAAAACCTGCAGGCTGCAACGTACAACATGGAAGACGGAAAAGTTGTGCAGACAAAAGTTGATAAAAGCTCAATCTTCCAGGATAAAGATGGCGATTACCAGGTAACAAAATTTACTTTTCCTGATTTAAAGGAAGGTTCAATAATAGAATATACTTATACCACAAACAGCCCAGAATTCTGGCAGATTCCAACATGGACTTTTCAAGGACGTTATCCTGAACTTTGGAGCCAATACACTATTGAAGTGCCGCAATTTTTTGATTTTATATTATTAAAGCAAGGATATCTAAGCGCGGCTATAGATACAGCAGTTCAATCTGCAAACACTTTTAATGTACTTGAACCAAATGATGTTGGTTCTTCGCGCATTGTAAGTATAAGAAGTAATACGGTGCGCCATACATGGGCCTTCAAAAACATACCTGCATTAAAAGACGAAAATTATATTACCTCTTTATCAAACTATGTTCAAAGAGTGGAATTTCAACTTTCTGCAATAAGATTTCCTGATGCTCAGCCTAAAACTTTTTTAAGCACATGGTACGAAACTGTTGACCAGCTAATGAAGAACGAATACTTTGGCGCTGATTTGAGCAAAGAAAATGGCTGGCTAAAAGATGATGTAAAAGAAGCAACGAAAGGTGAAACCGATGAGTTAAAAAAAGCAAAAAATATTTATGCTTTTGTGCGGGATAATTATTCCTGCACAGATCATACAGCTGTGTATTTATCGCAAGCACTTAAAAAAACAGCGCAAGCAAAAAAAGGTAATGTGGCAGATATAAATATGTTGCTGGTAGCAATGCTAAAAGTTGCCGGCTATAATACAAATCCTGTTTTATTAAGCACAAGAGATCATGGTAAACCTTATGACATGTATCCTCTTTTAAATAAATTTAATTATGTAATTGCCCAAGTTGATGTAAACAATAAATCTTATTTGCTTGATGGTTCTGATGCATTACTCGGGTTCGGGCATCTTTCAGAAGATTGTTATAATGGCGACGCACGCATGATTGCACCACAGCCGGTTATTGTAAATCTTTCGCCGGATTCTTTACATGAATCAGAGATAACAAGCTTGTTTTTATCTAATGATTCTGATGGAAAAATGTCAGGCACATACAAAACAGTAATGAGTGAAATGCAATCAGAAGGTATGCGTGAAAAAATGAAAAAGACAACCTCCGATGATTATTTTAAAGAGATAAAAAAATCGTTTTCTTTTGATGCAAGCCTTGATAATAAAACTATTGATTCACTTGATCAGCAGGAGATGCCCGTAGCTGTTCAGTATGATCTTTCTTTTAAGCCAGAAGATGATATTTTGTATTTCACACCGGTTTTAGCTGCTGATGCACGCAAGGAAAATCCTTTTAGCGCAGCACAGCGAATTTATCCTGTAGAAATGCCTTATTGTTTTGATGAAACTTATATTCTGAATATGGAAATTCCCGCCGGTTATAAAGTGGATGAATTACCAAAATCCACGCGTGTAAGTTTAAACGACAATGAAGGAATGTTTGAATACCTGATTCAACAAAGTGGCGATGCCGTACAGCTACGCTGCCGCACTAAAATAAATAAAGCAACCTTCGAGCCCGACGATTATGAAACCCTGCGTAACTTTTTTGCTTTAATTGTAGAGAAAGAAGGTGAACAGGTTGTTTTTAAAAAACAATAATGTTTATGAGAAACTTTTTGATGGCTTTTATAGCTGTGGCTTCTTTTCATACAGCTTATTCGCAGAATTATAATGTAATGCTGATTCCTGATTCATTAACACATGGTGCTAATGTTGTAGATCGTTATTCAGAAATGCATCTTACAATTCTAAATGATAAAAAGGCCAGGCTATATGAAAAAGAAGTATTTACTATTTTAAATGAAGCAGGAGATAAATATGCTGACTATTACACGTCTTATGATAAGTTTAATTCTATAAATGATATTGATGGAAACTTATATGATGCTTCAGGAAAAAAGATGAAAGAAGTAAAGAAAAAAGATATTTCAGATCATGCTTCTTATGATGGATTTAGTTTAATGCAGGATGCCCGCTATAAAGAACATAACTTTTATTGCAAAGATTATCCTTATACTGTTGAATACGAAGAAGACGATGATTGGGGTCAAATGTTTCATTTGCCAACATGGGATCCGCAGGTTTCACCGTTTATGAGTGTACAGGTTAGCAAACTTATTGTTGAAACACCGGTTGGTTATAAATTTCGTTATAAGCAATTCAATCTAAAATCATCACCGCAAATTGTTCAAAAAAATGATAAGATAATTTATACCTGGGAAGTTGATAATCTAACAACAAAAAAAGAAGAAACTTATCAACCTTCATGGAGAAAAATAATGCCATCGGTAATGTTGGCGCCTACAGATTTTGAAATAGGAAACTATAAGGGAAATATGGATACCTGGAAGAATTATGGAGCTTTTGTAAATACATTGAAAGAAAATAAAGATGTTTTGCCTGATTATATAAAACAAAAAGTTCATTCTTTAACTGATAATGTAAAAGATCCTAAAGAGAAGGTAGGCGTTTTATATAAGTATTTGCAGCAAAATTCCAGGTATATAAGTGTACAATTAGGTGTTGGTGGCTGGCAACCTTTTGATGCAAATTATGTAGCCACTAATAAATATGGCGATTGTAAAGCATTGTCAAACTATATGATCGCACTTTTAAAAGACGCAGGCATTAAAGCTGATTATGTTTTAATAAGAGCAGGCGATGAGAAGGAACCAATTCAAACTGATTTTCCAATAACAGAATTTAATCATGCAACTGTTTGCGTTCCGCTCAATAAAGATTCTTTATGGCTTGAATGTACTGATCAAACCAAGCCTGCTGGTTATGCCGGTACTTTTACCGGTAATAGGTATGCATTATTGGTGGATGAAAACGGAGGACATATTGTACCTACACCTTCTTACACTGCAAAAGATAATGTGATAATAAGAAAAATAGAAGGTACAGTTGATAATACAGGAAATTTAATTGCAAAAGTTTCTTCTCACTATGCAGGTTGCGAATCTGATGATTTGCAATTAAGATTAGATGAAGCCAACAAACAGCAACAGGAACAAATTTTAAAAGAAGAATTTAGCATACCAACTTATGATGTAACAAAATATTCCTACAAACAAAACAAAGACATCATTCCTTCAATAGACGAAGATCTTGATATTACTGCTACTAATTATGCTTCAGTTATGGGTAAGAGATTTTTTTTAATGCCTGATATAATAACTCGTCAGCCTGAAAAAATGGATACTTCTGAAAAACGTTTATATGATATTGTTTTAAAAAATCCTTTCACCCATATAGATTCTATTTCACTAAAACTTAGCGAGAGTTATAATGTAGAAAGTTTACCCAAAGATGTAAATCTCAGTACGCCATTCGGAAACTATTCAATAAGTTATAAATACGAGGACAATACTGTTTATTGTGTGAGAGCATTTATACAAAATACGGAGAAATTTTCTCCATCTGAATACACAAAGTTTGCTTCTTTTATAAATACAATTTATAAAGCTGATAGAAATAAAATAGTCTTTCTAAAGAAGGGTAGTTGATCAACAATTAAAACCTAAACTGGTATCCAAGCGTGGCGATTCCTTCAATGTATCCAAACCCTTGCGTGGCTTTATTTCCTTTAGCTGTTGTAGTGTTGGCAAGCGCATCAACATATCTTACATAACCAGTTTTAGCTGTTGTTTCCAGGTAAAAGTTTCTCAGCATGTATAATCGCAAGCCACCTTCAACACTTACATTATATCCTGCAACATGAAAGTTATTATTTAACCTGTCTCCATGATATGTAAAATCTGTGCGTGGAATATTTATTCCTGCGCCACCTTTATAAATTACTTTCAACAAATCCCTTGTTTTTGCTTTTGTTGCAAGCAAAGTTCTTTGTTCTGCATAATTAATATGTAACCAGTTGGCGCCATCAGTATGTTCATAATGCAAAAAACTTTGCGGGTTTAAAACGCTGTCACCATTTACCTGTTGTCCGGCAATAGTTCCGGTTACATGAACTGTTTGCCCATCGGTTACAATATATTTTGCGTGGTCGAAATTTATTTCAAGTGATTTTGTAAGCTGTTTATTCAAATAAAATCCTATTCTGTAGTTGTATTGCGGTATTGAAATCTGGCTTGGTTCGGTATAAATTGCATCAAAATCACCACGGTCATGTGCCTTCGCATGATGCAGAATGAAATTGTCTCCATTACTCATCTTAAAATGGATATTACTTTTTGTGTAGGCTTCTAAATTATAGCCCCATTGCAAGTACATTCCATAAAATAATTTATGTTTTTCTGTTTGTGCGTTCAAATGAGAAATAAGAAAAAAAGCAGGTAGTAAAAAAAATAATCGCTTCATGTTAAGCTAATATGTATTTAAAATCAGGTGCAAAAGTATAAAACAAGAAATGTTTTCAGTAAAATCTTAGTGAACCTGCTATAAAATCATAAAATATTACTAATGAATGACATTGTTTCAGGCGCAGTTGGGTTTTCTTTTAAAGAATGATTTTTGATGTTATAACACCAATTAGTAAAATCAAAATCCCGTTAGGGAATTATAAATAATATGAATTTAGGAAACTTCACAATCAAAGCGGCTGAAGCCTTTCAACAGGCACAGCAGCTTGCATTCAATAACGGAAATCCAAACATTGAAACAGAGCATATTTTAAAAGCTTTGGTTGAACAGCAGGATTCTCCCGTTGAATATCTTTTAAAGAAAAATAATGTTACACTTAATCTTCTTGATACAAAATTGGATGAAGCAATTAATAAGCTTCCCAAAACAAGTGCTGAAGGTGGACAATCAATAAGCCGTGATGCAAACAGTGTTGTATTGCGTGCGGGTTCTGTTTTAAAACAATTCAATGATGAATTTATTACGCCGGAACATTTGTTATTGGCCATCGTTGAGGGAAATGACGCTTCAGCCAAATTGTTGAAAGGTGCGGGTCTTACAGAAAAAGGATTGATTACAGCTATCAAGGATTTACGCAAAGGAGAAACAGTAAACTCTCAAACACAAACGCAGGAATTCAATTCATTAAATAAATATGCAAAGAATTTAAATGAAATGGCAAGGCAGGGTAAACTTGATCCCGTTATTGGCCGTGATGAAGAGATTCGCAGAACCTTGCATATACTTTCGCGCAGAACAAAAAATAACCCGATTCTTGTTGGTGAACCTGGCGTTGGTAAAACCGCAATTGCTGAAGGAATTGCACACAGAATTGTGAATGGCGATGTGCCTGAAAATTTAAAATCAAAAATTATTTACGCGCTGGATATGGGTCAGCTTATTGCTGGTGCAAAATATAAAGGAGAGTTTGAAGAAAGATTGAAAGGCGTTATAAAAGAGGTAGCTAACAGCGATGGAGAAATTATTTTATTTATAGATGAGATACATACTTTAGTTGGTGCAGGCGGTGGCGATGGTGCAATGGATGCCGCAAATATTTTGAAACCTGCTTTGGCGCGTGGCGAATTGCGTGCAGTTGGTGCAACAACCTTGAATGAGTATCAAAAGTTTTTTGAAAAAGATAAAGCACTTGAACGCCGTTTTCAAAAAGTGATGATTGAAGAACCAAGTGTTGAAGATGCTATTTCAATTTTACGCGGATTAAAAGATCGCTATGAAACGCACCATCATGTACGTATAAAAGATGAAGCTGTTGTTGCTGCAGTTGAATTATCTCATCGTTATATAACCGATCGTTTTTTGCCCGATAAAGCAATTGATCTTATTGATGAAAGCGCAGCAAAACTTCGCCTTGAAATGAATTCAATGCCCGAAGAACTGGATAATCTTGAAAGACAAATTCGCCAGTTGGAAATTGAACGCGAAGCAATAAAACGCGAGAATGATCAGGACAAATTAAAACCACTTAATATAGAAATAAGCAACCTGAGCGTTGAACGTGATACTTTAAAAGCAAAGTGGCAACAGGAAAAAGAATTAGTAGAAAAAATTCAAAACGCAAAGGCTTCTATCGAGCAATTAAAATTAGAAGCTGAACAAGCTGAACGTAATGGCGATTATGGAAAAGTTGCAGAGATTCGTTATGGTAAAATTAAAGAACAGGAAAAAGCAATTGATGGTTTAACTGAACAACTAAATGAATTGAGCCAGCACAATCGCCGGTTAATGAAAGAAGAAGTAGATGCAGAAGATATCGCAGAAAATGTTGCAAGAGCCACCGGCATTCCTGTTACGCGCATGATGCAAAGCGAAAAAGAAAAACTGCTGCATCTTGAAGAACATTTGCATGAAAGAATAGTTGGACAGGAGGAAGCAATTGTTGCTGTTGCCGATGCAATTCGCAGAAGCCGCGCAGGTTTGCAGGATCCCAAAAAACCAATTGGTTCTTTTATATTTTTAGGAACAACAGGTGTTGGTAAAACTGAGCTTGCAAAAGCGCTTGCAGAATATTTGTTTGATGATGAAAGCATGATGACGCGTATAGATATGAGTGAATACCAGGAAAAACATACGGTATCTCGTTTAGTTGGTGCGCCTCCAGGATATGTTGGTTATGATGAAGGCGGTCAATTAACAGAATCTGTTCGTCGTAAGCCCTACAGCGTTGTTTTGTTGGATGAAATTGAAAAAGCGCATCCAGACGTTTGGAATGTTTTGTTGCAGGTTTTAGATGATGGAAGATTAACGGATAATAAAGGTCGTGTTGTGAACTTTAAAAACACGATAATTATTATGACGAGCAACATTGGAAGCACATTAATACAGGATGCATTTCAAAATGTAAATGAAAAAAATCTTGATGAAGTTGTTGACAGAACAAAAGCTGATGTAATGAATTTATTACGTCAAACAATTCGTCCGGAATTTTTAAATCGTGTTGATGAGATCATCATGTTTCAACCATTAATGAAAAGCGAAATACGAAACATTGTAAGCATCCAGTTAAATGGTCTAAAGAAGATGCTCGAATCAAGTCATATAGAATTACAGTTTACAAATTATTTGCTTGATTATTTATCTGAACAAGGTTACGATCCGCAGTTTGGAGCACGGCCTTTAAAACGCCTTATTCAAAAACAAATCGTTAACCAGTTGAGTAAAAGAATATTAGCCGGCGACATTGATAAATCTCATCCTGTGTTGGTTGATGTATTTGATAATGTTGTTGTTTTCAGAAATGAAGTACCGGAGAAAGTAAAATGATAGTTTATTAAATAATTGAATCCCGTTTTTATAGCGGGATTCTTTTTTACAATTTTTGAAGATACATTTGCCGATAATATAAAACTCAAAGCTTTGAACACTTCAGGTTTTTTTGAAACATTTTTCAACAATGCCAAATACAATGGCATTGTAATTATGGATACTAAGGGAATAATAATTAATATAAACGAAGCATTTCATTTACGTTTTGGTTATAATGCTAAAGATTTAATTGGAAAAAATTTCTCAGTATTATTTACAGATACCGATAAAGAAATAAAAAAACCCGAAAGAGAACTTCATTCTGTTCTTACCGAAGGCTCTGGCAGCGATGAAAACTATTTGGTGCGTAAAGACGGTAATAAAGTTTGGGTTACAGGCGAATCTGTTTATATAGAAAATACTAAAGAGGAAGCTTACATTGTAAAAGTTGTACATAATATTCATGCGCAAAAACAGTTGGAGCGATTCCTGCTTCAGTCGCATGAATTTATTGATTCTGTATTTGATTCAATTGAAGAATCCGGGTTGCTCATGCTCGATAGCAGGTTGCGTATCATCAAAGCCAATAAAGCATTTATTGAAATGTTTGAATTAAAACATTCAATAGAAACCGGCAGCCGTTTTTCAGATATTGATAACCCTTTCTGGCAAAGACCTGATATAAAACAGGAAGTAGTAAATTTTCTTGTGATAAATAATCATGGTGAATCCAAAAATTTTGAAATTGAAACAAAAACAGGGGAAATAAAAAAAATAATCATACAGGCAAAAGTTATTGAAGGCATTCCTGATGTTGAAAGAAAATTACTTGTCATGATAAAACGAGCGTCTTAAAATAAATCATTAAAAAGCCGGTAAAATTTTACCGGCTTTTTATTTATGTAACTATGTGTAATGTTTATTTACTCATCAATTAATTTTCTTCAAACACTTAAATTAGTATTGATTTCAAGATTTATGTAGTTCATTCTCCAAAATAGATTTCCATTCCTTATAATACGCATCGTATTCATTATTCCCTTTTGGTTCAACAATATTTAACCGATTCATATTTTTAAACGCTTCCTTTTCATCATCAAAAATTTTTGCACCTATGCCTGCACCCAAAGCCGCACCAATACTTCCATCGTTATTATATAATTCAACAGGAACATTTGTAGTGTTTACAAATGCATCAATAAAAACATCACTCAAAAACATATTGGCTTTGCCCGCACGTATAACTTTTGGTTCAATATTATTTTCACGCATAATATCCAATCCATATCTAAATGCAAATGCAATTCCTTCCTGGGCAGCTCTGTAAAAATGTGCCGGTGTATGTTTATTAAGATCAATATTATGAACCGATGCACCAACCTGTTTATTATTCAACATTCTTTCTGCGCCATTACCAAACGGAATAATTATTAAACCTTCGCTGCCCCCCGGAATTGTTGCGGCTTCATTATTTAGCTGTTGATATGTTTTGTTTGCGCCGATCATTTTTTTCGCCCAGCTATTCATAATTCCCGTGCCATTAATGCACAACAACACACCAATTCTTTTTTTATTTTTTGTATGATTGATATGCGCAAAACTGTTGATGCGGCTTTGTTTATCAAAAGCAAGATTATCAGCAACTGCATAAATTACTCCTGATGTTCCTGCGGTTGCAGCTACTTCGCCAGGTTGCAAAACATTTAATGAAAGTGCATTGTTTAATTGATCGCCGGCTTTATAACTTACCGGAATTCCATGTTTCAACCCAAGTTTATTTGCAATATTTTCTTCTAAAAATCCATGCGTGCTGAACACATCTTTTACAGTTGGAATAAGATTAGATTTAAAGTTGAAATAACGCATTACATCTTTTGAAATTTCATCTTTTTCAAAATCCCAAAAAATACCTTCAGAAAGAGCAGATGGCGTTGTTGTGATTTCGCCTGTTAAACGCATAGCAATAAAATCTCCAGGCAACATTATCTTATGAATTTGCTTAAATGTTTCAGGTTCATTTTCTTTTAGCCATGCTAATTTTGATGCTGTAAAATTTCCCGGAGAATTTAATAAACAGCTTAAACATTTTTCTTCACCAATTGTTTTAAACGCTTTATCACCATAAGGCACAGCGCGGCTATCACACCAAATAATACTATTACGCAAAGGAAGCTGCTGTTTATTTACAACAACCAATCCATGCATTTGGTAAGCAATGCCTATAGCTGCAATATCTTTTGGATTATACTTGCCCGAAACGTTTGCGTGCATTAACGCGTGTTGCAAATACTCCCACCATGTATCTGGATTTTGTTCGGCCCAACCATTTTTAAGACTGATAATTTCCGCTTCGGTTTCAGGATAATGTGCTGAGGTAATACATTGTTGCGTGGCTGCATCAACCACAGACACTTTTACGGATGAAGTTCCTATATCAATACCAAGTAAAAGCATCAGAAAAATTTTAGGTAGCGAAAATAAGTGAAGATTTTTTCTTCAGCTTTTCAATTATTGAGCTTTCATTTTAGAATATAAAAAATCAAGTTGCTGATAGTCTTTTAATGGTTGCGATTGTTGTGTTTCGCCCAGCATCATTACTTCTTTTGTTGATGTGTTATAAGCTTTCCATTCAGGTAAATTGTTGCCATTTGGATTGCCTGTCTTTATAAAATTTGCCCAATAATCAGACGTTGTGTTGGCAAGATCATAATCAACCTTTTGCCACGGGCGATCTACAAATTGCAAATTATTATAAGCATAAGGAACCTCGCCTGTATGAAATGCACCATATTTTACATACTCGCCTGTTGCAGGTAATTTATGTGTGAAACGATACACGTAAACTTTGTTGCCGTTACTACTTTGCATATTTGCCCATGTATAATTCTGAACACCAAACGTCATATCACGCGATACATTATATTGTGATGCGCTTGCAACAGAATCATTCGTTGCAGGATAATATTTCAAATAAGTTGCAGCATCATTGCCATAATCTTTTGTTGCTTGTGTTGTATAATCTGTTGCATTTTTAATTTTATCAAAAAATAATCCTTCGTTTTCATTCCAGCCTGTTAATAATGCCACCTTGTTTTCTTTGTTTGATGCAAAGATGTCCGCAATTGATTGTGGCAAAACATAACCATCAACAATTGGCCTTCTTATACCTTGTGCTTTTAGTAATTCTGATGCAGGTAATTTTCTTAAATCATCTATAGAATTTGCATGTAATGATGCAACTGTTTTTACGCCGTCTTGTTCAGCATTTTGCAAACTAATACTACTTGTAAAACTTGCGCCGCTTTCTGCAATTGCTTTATTAAATAATCCTTTTGTAAGTGGAGATGCCACCAAACAATTTACACTCATCGCACCTGCAGATTGTCCTGCAATAGTTACATTGTTCGCATCACCACCAAATGCTGCAATGTTTTTTTGCACCCATTTTAATGCAGCAATTTGGTCTAACAAACCATAATTTCCCGATGTATGATTTGGAGATTCTTTCGTTAGTTCGGGATGTGCAAAAAATCCAAATATTCCAACACGATAATTAATGCTCACAAACACAATTCCTTTTTTAGCCATTGCTTCACCATCATAAATAGGAGCCGCACTTCCGCCACTCACAAAACCGCCGCCATAAATCCAAACTAATACCGGCAATTTTTTATTAGATGATGTTGAACCCGTCCATACATTCAGGTATAAACAATCTTCGCTTATCGGTTCTTTAGGAATAAGAAATTCTTTCGTCCACATACTAAAAGGAACAGGAGAACTTTGCATCGGGCTTGCAGAAAATGCATCACATTTTTTTATGCCATTCCAGTGTGGCACAGGTTGCGGCGCCTTCCATCTTAATTCATCAACAGGCGGTGCGGCAAATGGAATGCCTCTAAAAATATCAATGTTTCCTTCTTTATTTTTTATCCCAGAAATTAAACCTGCATCGGTTTTTACAACTGAACTTTTACTTATTTGTGTGAAAGATGAAACGCAGATGAACATTAAAAACCACACTGCAAATAAGCGCATTGAATACTTCATAAAAGTTTTTATGATATTGATATAATGTGTTGACCGATTTACTTTTTCTTCATCGCATCTGCAATGCCTTTCTGCACTAATGGTTCCATAATTTTATATCCATCAAGTGTTGGATGAACACCATCTTTTGAAAGCGATGCCGGTAAACCATTTCTATCATCTTTCATCGCATTGAAATAATCAACATACACCATATTATTTTTTGCCGCGTATTCTTTCAGCATCTCATTAAGCTGCATTACTTTTTCTGCTGATGGTAAATTGTTACGCCAGGGAATAACATAAGCCGGCAATGTAGAAGTTATTACAACTTTTATATTGTTTGATTTGGCAAGCTCAGCCATTGAAATAATATTGCCATAAGTTTCTTCAATTGTTATCGGGCCAGTGTTTCCTGCAATATCGTTAATGCCTGCAAGAATCACAACCACGGCGGGTTTCAGGTCAATTACATCTTCACGAAAACGCACTAACATTTGTGGTGTTGTTTGACCGCTAATACCGCGATCAATATATGGATTGTCTGCAAAAAATGAAGAATCATTATTTATCCATCCATCTGTTATAGAATTACCCATAAACACCACGCGGTTTTTATCCGCTGGCATTGATTTTAATTTTTGATTGTCATCATCATAACGATGAATGTTTGGCCAGTCTTTCATCATGTGTTGCATGTTATCAGTTTGTTGTACTGACATAGATGCAATTCCTTTTGCAAAACCTTGTAACTGCAACCAATCGCCAAATCTATCTATCCAATTATCTGTTGGAATATTTTGAACACGCATACCAAAGCCATGTCCGCCTTTCGCATACAAATGCAATTCAGCCGAATGTTTTGCCTCAGTCCAATGATTATATAA
>JBDUBY010000143.1:0-13291 GCA_040003735.1 Parafilimonas sp. | reverse complement strand
AAAGCATACGCATTATTAAAGCCAATGGGTTTTAGCCAAATCAAATTATATTTTTGTTTGAATTGATTCGACACATAATTATAAATGCTATCACGATTTTGATGCAAACTGTTTATCGTATTTGTTGATGCATTTAATATCGCCAGCAAACCTGTTCCGGTATATTCAGTATACATATCAATTTGATTATTTGTTAATGCATCAAAACAAATTTTTGTTCCGCCCAAACCAGTTTTTGTATCAACATTTAAATCTGTATAACCTTTAATCAGCATAGAATACATGCTTATTAAAATATATTGCTCACCAAAAATTTTTGAACCCAATCGTACTGTTCCTTTATTCCCGTTGCGTGGTTGTTTATATAAGTTATTTTTTTGCAGAAAATTTCTTGCCACTTTCTCCGGCGACTGTTTCAAATAATCAACTTTATAATTTAAATCAGTCATAATTGAATCGTTTATTTTTCCTGAAAGCATGTTTAAAACATTTTCAACTTCAGGATATTTTTGCAGCACATCTTCACGTATAACAGGCGCCGCATAATATGGTGGAAAGATTTTTTTATCATCATTCAAAACAATCAAATCAAAAGCTTTTAATCTTCCATCTGTACTATATCCGCTGATCACATCCAGTCTTTTTTCGTACGCAGCTTTATACATTACCGCATCACTTATAACAACATTTTTTATTTTTAGTTTATAGGTTGATGTTAATCCTAAATAACCATCTTGCCTGCCCATAAATTCAGGCGTAAAACCTGCAAGCAATTTATTTTTTTCAAGAGATGGAACAATATAAAAAGATGATAACAATAAAATAATAAACGGCATTAACCAAACAGCAACTTTTAATTTTTTAAGATTCAGTTTTTGTATGCGTGATAATAAAAAATCAAAAAATATTGCAAGCAATGCAGCAGGAATTGCGCCGGCTAAAATCATGTTGGTATTGTTGAGTGAAATGCCGCCGAAAATAAATTCACCCAAACCACCGGCGGCGATGTACGCAGCCAATGTTGCAACGCCAACATTAATCACTGTTGCCGTTCTAATGCCTGCAAGTATTACAGGAAATGCAAGTGGTAATTCAACTTTGGTTAATACCTGCCATCTGCTGAAACCCATTGCTGTAGCGGCTTCTGTGATAGTTGGATTAACTTCTTTAATGCCTGTATAAGTATTTCTTATTATTGGAAGTAATGCGTATAAAAATAAAGCTGTGATGGCAGGAACTGGCCCGATGCCTAACAAGGGAATCATAAAACCAAGCAATGCAATGCTAGGAATAGTTTGTAATACACCAGCAATTCCTAACACAATTCCTGCGGCTTTTTTGCGCTTGACAATATAAATGCCGAGCGGCAAACCAATAAGAACAGCGATGAAGAGCGAAATAAAAGTTAATCCAATATGCGCAATAGTTTGGTCTAGCAATTTGCTGCGTTGCTGAAAAATAAAATCCCACAAACTTTGCTGTTGTTCCATCAGTTTGCTTTTTTATAATTACTGAATGCATTCATTAATAAAGCATAATTTATTTTTTTTGATTGACCATTATTTTTTGCAATTAATGTTTCATCATCATTCAAACTAAAAAATTCTAAAACCTGCCAAATGTTTTTATCAATGTTAATTTCTTTTGACGCCGAATTTTTATCAGCTTTATCATTCAAAAAATTCCAAAGCATTTTTATTGTTATCGATTTATATTCTAATTGCAATCTTTGTTCATCAAAAAAGCACTGAACAAAATCATTTGCCGGTTTAAATAGTAATTCTGTTGGCGTTCCTACCTGCACAATTTTTCCCTTATCCATTAAGCAAATTCTGTCGGCTAATTCAAAAGCTTCCTGTACATCATGTGTAACAAGTACAATTGTTTTTTTCTGAAACTCTTCAAGGTTCTTAAAATCATTTCGTACATGCGTTCTAGTAATCGGGTCGAGTGCACCAAATGGTTCATCCATTAATAACACAGCTGAGTCTGCTGCAAGCGCTCTTGCAAGCCCAACACGTTGTTGCTGGCCGCCACTTAATTGATTAGGAAAAGCGTTATAATAATCAGAAGATAAATGAAGCTTCTTCATCAATTCATCAACACGCAATTTTATTTTTTCTTTACTCCATTTAAAAAGATTAGGAACAATGGCAATATTTTGTGCAACTGTATAATGCGGAAACAAACCTGTGTTTTGCAATGCATATCCAATACTTCTTCTTAACGTTTCTGTGTTTTCTTTTTTTATATTTTTTTGATTGATAAAGATGTCGCCGCTTGTTGGTTCAATCAAACGGTTGATCATTTTCAACGTGGTTGTTTTACCGCAACCACTTGTGCCTAACAAAATAAAATTTTCGCCTTCATCAACCTTGAAAGAAATATTATCAACTGCAATTTGTTGTTTAAATTTCTTCGTGATATTTTTTACTTCAATCATCAATTGCAAATGAAACCTAACAGGTTTTCAAAACCTGTTAGGTTTACTAATTTTATCTGTTTTCATCAAATTGCATAAATAAATTGTTCAGCGATTCTGCGTATAAAGGATGCGCGAACACCGCACTGCGCAAAACTTCATAAGAAATATTTCCCATCATTGCGAGCTCTAACATGCTCATTATTTCGCCGCCTTGTTCACCAATAATAGCTGCGCCTAAAATTTGTTTTGAATCAGCATCAACAATTGCTTTCATGAAACCTGTTGTTTCACCTGTTTCAATTGCTCGTGCCACATGCGTCATTGGTAATTTTGCAACTTTAAAATTTATGTTTTTCTTACTTGCTTCCTGTTCGCTTAACCCAATTCTTCCTAATTGAGGATCTGTAAACATGCAATAAGGAACAAGCCTTTTTTTAATTGATTCATTTCCGTTCTTAAAAAGATTTTTATAAATGATGATGTAATCGTTGTAAGAAATATGTGTGAATTCAGGGCCGCCTTTTACATCGCCCAAAGCATAAATACCTTCGGCAGTTGTTTCCAATTTTTCATTCACAATTATGTGCCCGCGTTCATCTGTTTTAATGTTTGTGTTTGATAAATGCAAAGCATCTGTATTTGGTGTTCGTCCTGTTGCAATTAATATATGCGAGCCTGAAATTTTCTTTTCTTTTTTATTAATAGTTACTGTTACAGAAACATTTTCATCTTTTGATGAAACTTTTTTTACCTCACAGTTTGTAAGAATCTTAATGTCTTCATCTTCTAAAAACTTTTTTATTTCATCGGAAACATCTTCATCTTCTCTTGATAGAAAGCGTTCAGAATGTTCGAGCATCGTTATGTTACTTCCAAAGCGGCGAAACATCTGCCCAAACTCAAGTGAAATATAGCCGGCACCAATAATAATTAAATGCTCAGGCAATTTTTTTAATTCCATAATGCTTGTAGAATCAAGATATGCAACCGAATCAAGTCCATTGATTTTTGGAACGGTTGGCCTGCATCCAACATTGATAAATATTTTATTTGCTGTTATGTTTTTTTCACCGCCTTCACGCAAAACAATTTTTAATTCTTTATTATTCACGAAGCGGGCTTCACCAAAAATAATGTCTAAGCCTTCTGTTTTTTGTAATCCTTTTTCAGCGCCATTTCTAAAGTCTTCTATTATTTTATTTTTGCGGCTGATAACTTTTTTAAAATTCAATTGTGCATCTTTTATAGTAATGCCAAGTGCTTTACTTTGTTTTGCAAGATGCATCATGCGTGCAGATGCAACCATTGTTTTGGTTGGTGTACAACCATCATTAATACAGGTTCCGCCAATAAATCTTCTTTCAACAATAGCAGTTTTTAAACCTTGCTTTGCAAGTTTTTTTGCAAGCGGCGTTCCACCTTGCCCCGAGCCAATTACAATTGCATCGTAGTGTTTCATATTATAAATTAGAAATTGTTGTTTGAATTATTATTAAAGTAAATGAATTGAAGTAACAGAATATAATTTTTTTGCGCCTGTTAAAATTATAAGTAATTTGCCGGCGACTATTTGTGTGAAGAAACTTGCAACCATATTACTGTTATCGCTGTTATTGTTCAATTTTGTTGGATATCGTTTATTGTTTTCTGTATTACAGCAAAAAGCAAATATTGAAATTGTTGCTAAGATTGATAAACAGAATTATAAAGATGCAGATCTTATTACGCTCACCGTTCCACTATCAATGCCTTACTTAACCGACTCAAAAGATTTTGAAAGAAAAGATGGTGAAATAACATTGAACGGTAAAGTTTATCATTATGTAAAAGAGAAAGTATCAAACGGAAATTTGATACTGATGTGTTTGCCAGATGCGCAGAAAACGCAATTGCAAACAGCTAAAAACGATTTTTTCAAATCACAGGTTGATCTTCAAAATAATTCAACTTCAAAAAAATCAGGCGATAACAGCCAGGTCACAAAACTTGTTATCAGCGATTACGAAGAATTGCAAACAACTTCTTTTAATTTGTTTGCAGCGCAATTAGAAAACTCTTTATTCTCAAATCCTTCATTCGCTTTACAAAAAGGCGAAGGCACAATGCCTGAACAACCTCCGAGAGCATAAATTCATTTTCTTTTCCTGATATAGCAACTATTAATTGCTATATACTTTATGCTGTAATCACAGCATTGTATTCTCAAATATTTATCACTTATTATTTTCAAATGCGATCAATTACCAAACGTACCTGCTTTACGGTATTATTATTTACAGTATTTCATTTTATTACATCTGCGCAAACAGATATTGATGCAATTATGATGGGCAAAAATAATTTATGCGTAGGCCCAACTTACAGCCACAGTAGCTGGAACAAATACTGGGAAGGAACATTTAAAAGAGACAACCAAAATCTTGGTACTGTATCAACAAATATGTACAGTATTATGGGTGTTTACGGAGTTACAAACAGGTTGAATGTGCTTTTCGGCCTTCCATATTTTGAGACGAAATCTTCGGCAGGTACTTTACATGAATCAAAAGGAATACAGGATTTTTCTTTATGGCTTAAATGGATACCGGTAGAAAAAAAGGTTGGTAAAAATTCTGTTTTTTCAGTTTATGGGTTAGGCGGATTTTCTACACCTGCAAATAATTACCAGGCAGATTATTTACCGCTTACTTTAGGTTTACACAGCACTAATCTTTCTGCAAGATTAATGTTGGATTATCAGCATCTTGGTTTTTTTGCAACTGCTTCCGGAACTTATATGTACAGAAGCAATATTAAAATTGATCGCACTTCTTATTACACAACCGAAATGCATTTAACTAATGAAGTTGAGATGCCTGATATGGCAGAATTTAATGTGAGAACAGGATACAGAAGTTTTCACTGGATTGCTGAAGTGTTTTTTGAACAGAACAGGACGCTTGGCGGATTTGATATTCGTAAAAATGATATGCCTTTTCCAAGTAACCGCATGAATGCAAGCATTGCCGGAGTACATATAAAATTTGTACCGAAAAAAATTCCTGCACTTTCCTTTGACGCCGGAAGCAGTTATGTAATTGATGGCAGAAATGTAGGACAGGCAAAAGAATTTAATGCTTCTGTTTTTTACATTATTCCATTTGGGCATTCAAAAGTCAACGCTTCACATACATGTAAACTCTGCGGAATACGCTAATCAATTAAAAGAAAAATTATGAGAAAGATATTTTTTATAACGATAACATTAGGCGCTTTGTTTTATGCTTCATGTTCAAAGCATATTGAGAATAGAACAGATAATATTCCTGCGCTTAATCCTGTTTCAGAAGATTTAAACGCAGGCGAATGGAAGCCTGTTTTATTATCAAAACCTGATTCATTTCTTGTTGCAGCGCCACCATTAACTAATTCATCAGCATACCTCGCAGATCTAAATGAAATAAAAGGCTACCAGCAGGATATGAGTTCAGATAATGTTGGCAACATCCGTTACTGGGGTGCAGGCGGTGTTTTAAGATGGAATGAAATTATGCGTGAATTAGTGGCAAAACATAATTTGCCGCCATATCAAAATGAAGACGGTACTTACCCGTCTCCAAACTCATTGAATCCTTTTAATTATCCGCAATTTCCTTTCTCCAATCCTCCATTTGCAGCAAGAGCTTTTGCTTATGTAAGTGCAGCGCAATATGATGCACTTGTTGCTTGCTGGTACTATAAAAAATTATATAATCAACCAGCGCCTTACAGCGTTGATTCTTCTGTAAATGCAATGAATGAAAAAACAGGTTTGTCTTCATATCCTTCGGAAGCAGGTGTGCTTGCAGGTGTTACTTCTGAAATAATGAAAATGATGTTTCCAACAGAAGTGGCAAACATTCAACAGAAGTTAGATGATGAAGAGCTCGCAGCGATACAAAGCGGAAGTGCAACACGTACTGATGTTAGAGCAGGTGAAGCTTTAGGCAGGCAGATAGCTGCATTATTTACTGCACGCGCAAAAACAGATCATGCAGGTACAGCAGGCGGCAACTCCGATGAATGGAATTCTTTAGCGACAAATACATCTGCACGTGGCGAAACACCATGGTATAGTTTAGAGTTTCCGAAACGCCCGCCAATGTTGCCTTTATATGGTAATGTTTTACCTTTTTTGTTTGATTCGTTAACAGTAATACAAATACGTCCCGGTTATCCGCTCTCAACGGCAAGTGGTGAATTTGAAGAGCAGAACAAAGCGGCTTATAATCAAATAAAAAATCCAACAAGAGAGCAGGAAAGAATTGTACAATATTGGGCTGATGGTGTTGGCACTTATACACCAACCGGGCACTGGAATGCAATTGCTGCCGAAGATTTTATTCAACAAAATTATAGCGAGGTACGTTGGGCACGCAATATGGCTTTATTAAATATGGGGCAAATGGATGCGGCAATTGTATGCTGGAACACGAAATACTTTTACTTTAATCCAAGGCCAACGCAAATAATGCCGGATATAAAAACATTAACGGGCATTCCAAATTTTCCATCATATATATCAGGACATTCAACATTTAGTGAATCAGCTTCAACAATCTTGGGTCATATATTACCTGCAAATGCAGTTAAATATGAAAGCCTGTCTGCAGAAGCAGCAAAATCAAGATTTATAGCAGGTATTCATACACAAATGGATTGCGATTCTGGTATGGTTGCAGGCAGGAGAGTTGGAAATTATACGGTGCTAAGGGCTCAAAAAGATGGTGCAGAATAAATAAATTTTTTAAATTTTTGTCTCATAATACAAGCAATAAACGCCGTTATTCTTAGCGGGGTATTTTTTAAAACGAGAGAAATTTTTGAAATGAAAATTAAAATAATTAATAAATCTTTAAATTATAATACAAGCACACACCTTGTTATTCTTAGCGAGGTATTTTTAAAAAAATAAAAAGGAAAATGAAAAGAATTGTTTTTTTTAGTTTGATTTTAGGAGCTGCTGCAATTACATCGTGCAACAAAAAAGATTACAAATCAGTAATGCATGATCCGCTCTTATACAGCCAGGCCGTTCATGAACTAAATTATGTTATTATATATGACATATTCACGCCACCTGTTGCGTCAAGAGTATTTGCGTATTCTAATCTTGCAGCGTACGAAGTATTGTCAAAAGAAGGGCATCATTATGCTTCGCTTGAAGGAAAAATAAAAGACCTGAAAAATATTCCATCGCCGGCGAAGCCAGAACAAGTTGACTTTCCTTTTGCCTCATTAATTGCGATGACAAATGTTGGCCGCGAACTAACTTTTTCTGAAAAGCAAATGGATGCTTTGATTGATTCCATAAAAACGCTTGCAAAAAATACAAACATGACAACAGAAATGTTTGACAGTTCTGTGAGCTATGGCAATGAAGTTGCCGGCGCAATCATGGCGTGGAGCAAAGGTGATAACTATGGTAAAACAAGAGGCTCAAAATTCACGGTAACAGGTTCGGATGGCCATTGGTCGCCAACACCTCCTGGATATTTTGATGCTGTTGAACCAAAGTGGATGACGATAAGAACACTTGCATTGGATTCACCCAACACATTTTCAATAGTGCCGCCGCCGCCTTTCAGTAAAGATTCAACAAGTACATTTTATAAGATGGCAATGCAGGTGTATGATACCGTGAATGCGTTAGATACTACGCAACAATGGATAGCTAATTTCTGGGATTGCAATTCTTTTAAAATGCACCAGGAAGGTCATGTAATGTTTGCTACAAAAGCTATGACGCCGCCGGGCCATTGGATGGAAATAATTGGTACTGTAACAAAAGAACATAAAGATGATTTTTATCAAACTGTATTTGCATACACGGGTTGTTCTATTGGTATGTTTGATGGATTTATTGCATGCTGGTGGTGTAAATATCATTATGATATGATACGGCCTGAAACTTACATCAATCAATATATTGATCCCAACTGGAAACCATTTTTGCAAACACCGCCTTTTCCTGAATACATCAGCGCACACTCTGTAATATCTGCAGCTTCAGCGCAATTTCTTACAAGATTATATGGCGATCATTTTTCTTTTGTTGATTCTTCTGAGCGCGACTGGAGCTGGCCTGACAGGCATTTTAAATCTTTTAATGATGCAGCATGGGAAGTTTCAATGAGCCGTTTTTATGGTGGCATTCATTATTATAAAGCAATTGTTGAAGGCAGGAATCAGGGTGAAGAAATAGGCAACCTGGTAATGGATAAATTAATGGCTGCAAAAAAAGAAACCGAAAAAGCAAATTAACCATTTTAAAACATTTTGATATTGCAATCATCAACAGAAAAAAAAATGTACTATTCGCTGCGTATTGCAAGCGCTATGTGCTTTATTGGCCATGGTGCCTTCGGCATTATTACAAAAGAAATCTGGTGCAATTATTTTGGTGTGTTTGGTTTTAGTCATGATGCTGCATATACAATCATGCCTTATGTTGGTGTGGTTGACATTTGTTTTGGAATATTAATACTCGTTTATCCTTTAAGAATTGTTTTTGGATGGCTTGTTGTTTGGGGCTGTTTAACTGCTTTTCTGCGGCCACTTTCGGGTGAACCATTTGCAGAATTTATTGAGCGTGCAGGAAATTTTGGTGCGCCTCTTGCCTTGCTATTATTAACACATCAGAGCAAAAAAAATAAATGGTTTAAGCCCGTTATTATAAAAAATATTCAGATTAATGAAACAACGTATAAAAGTTTAAAAATTTGTTTAAGAATTGTAGTTTTTCTTTTATTTATTGGTCATGGATGGTTAAATATTATTGAAAAAAAATCTTTGCTTGATCAATACAGAGCAATAGGTTTTTCCAATGTTTCAAACGCTGCACATATTATAGGATCAATAGAGATACTTGCTGCTTTTTCAGTATTAATTCGGCCGTTGCAACCTGTGATTTTTTTACTTTTTACCTGGAAAGCAGCAAGTGAACTATTTTATCCGCATTGGGAATTGTTTGAATGGATTGAACGTGCGGGAAGCTATGGTTCTATACTCGCTTTATGGTTTTTAACAAACGCTTCTGTTCAAGTTTCTTTCACCTCAAAGAAAAACAAAAACAACATCCGCAATTTGGCGGCATGATGAGTCGTATTTGAAACAGTATTCAACAAATTTTATATGCCATATATTCCATTAGAAGCGCATTTGCCTGGCATTACAGGCTTGTTAGAATACGATAAAATTGCTGCCGCACCCATTCGCGAACTAACGCAGATTTTATTGCGTGGAGAAAGTACATTAACTGAAGGTGAAAGAGAGTTGATTGCAACAGTTGTTTCAAACGGTAATCAATGTAAATTTTGCACAGCCGCTCACACTGCTGCTGCAGATGTTTTATTGAATGAAAATGAAACATCACAAAAAGTAAAAGAAAATATTATTACAGCGCCGGTGAGTAACAAAATGAAAGCGTTGTTAACTATTGCATCGATGGTTCGCGAAAACGGTAAAGCAGTTACTAAAGAAGCGATTGATAATGCAAAGGCAGAAGGCGCAACCGATATTGAAATTCATGATACGGTTTTAATTGCCGCGTTGTTTTGTTTGTATAATCGATATGTTGACGGGCTCGCTACTGTAACACCAGCCAATCCTGAATTTTATAAAGGCTTAGGTGAACGTTTAAAAAATCATGGTTACAATCGGTTGCCGCATGGTTATGATCATTTAAAAAAAGAATAATCCTGTTGCAAAATGAAAGTTATTTTAAATATAGAAGAAAAAACAATCGTTTCAGAAACTTTGTCATATCCATCTTCTAAGAAAAAACTGAACCTCGTAATTGCGTTTGTTGTCTGTTATATAAGCATCATGTTTAGCGGCATTTCTTCTATGCTGATGTCTGTATATCTACCCGTTGCTGTAAAAGATTTATTAGGAAATGTTTCAGATGAAAAAATGAATTATATAAGTGCTTATATAAATTCTGTTTTCATTTTTGGAAGCATGTTCGGTGGTTTTGCCTGGGGATTTATTTGTGATAAAACCGGTCGCTCAAAAGCTGTAATTTTTTCAACAGCATTGTATGCTTTATTTACGGTGCTTACTGCATTTTCTTCTTCATGGATATTAGTGGGTTTTTATCGGTTTGCAACGGGATTTGGTATTGGTGGCGTAATTGTATCAACAAATATTTTGATTGCCGAAATATGGCCGGAAAAAAGTAGAGCCGTGGCGCTTGGAATTGTATCAGCAGCGATGCCTGTTGGTTTTATTGTTTCCGGTGCTATGAATAATTTAATCTCTAATTGGCATAATGCTTTTCTCACCGGTATCATTCCTTTAATAACAGCCATAATTGCCATTTTTATTTTGCCTGAATCTGCAAGATGGAAAGAAAATAAATCAGGCAACAAAAATTTCAACAGCCATCTTTTTGCACATGATTACAAAAATGATTTATTGAAAGGTTCAGTAATTTTTGGTGCAATGCTGATTGGTTTATGGGCAGTTTTTTCCTGGGCGCCAACATGGATACAAAGTATTACACATAATGATGCGAAAGCAACAGACCTGCGCGGAATAACGATGATGGTATTAGCTATTTCCGGCTTGATCGGAAGTGTGTTTTCAGGATGGGTTGTAAATGCAATTGGTTTGCGCAAAACCATGATACTTTGTTTTGCAGCCTGCTTTGTTATGACGTTTGTTGTTTTTAAATTAAACACTTCTGTTTCATCTTTTACTTTCGTTGAAATGGGAATTCTTGCTTTCTTTTTCGGCATAAGCCAGGGCGCATTATCAGTTTATATCCCGGCTTTGTTTCCCACAATTATACGGGCATCAGCAACAGGATTTTGTTTTAACATAGGAAGATTATTTACTGCAACTGTTGTTTTTTTTATCGGTGCACTGGTAACATTTTTAGGTGGTTATGGCAATGCTGTTTTCATTTTCTCATTTATTTTTTTAATTGGATTGATAACAACTTTCTTCTCAAAAGATAAGAATCAAACAACAACGTTTGCATAAAAAAGCAGCGTTAGTTTTTATAATCTAAATCTTAAATACAATGGCACATATTAATGTTGAAGATGGTGTTCCCGGAATAAGAAGCCTGGTTATGTTTCGCCCTGAAACAGGCAAGCCTTTATATGAATTAGCACAGGTTTTATTAAGAGGCGACTCAACATTAAGCGAAGCAGAACGCGAATTAATTGCAGCGTATGTTTCAAAAAGAAATGATACTATGTTTTGCATGATGAGTCACGCTGCGGCATCACGTGCATTGTATGGCGACAACAAAAATATTGTTGATGATGTATTGAAAGATATACAACAGGCGAAGATCAGTAACAAGATGAAAGCCTTATTAAAAATTGCGGGCAAAGTGCAAATACTCGGCAAAGAAGTTATGGAAGAAGATATTGATGCAGCAAGAAAAGAAGACGCAACTGATAAAGAAATTCATGATACTGTTTTGATTGCTGCTGCATTCAGTATGTTCAACCGTTATGTTGACGGGCTTGCCAGCTTTACTCCAACAGACGAAAAAGAATATGAAGCAATGGGACAACGCATGGCTGAAAAAGGTTATGTAGCACCGAAGTAAAAAGTCAAAATTAAAAATTAAAAAAACTATTCTCTGCTTATAACTTATCACTTAAAACTTATAATTCATTATGGCATTTATCAACTTACAAAATGATTTGCCCGGCATTCGCGGCCCAATGCAATACAGCCCTGAAACAGGGGAAGCATTAAATGAACTCGCAGAAATTTTACTGCATGATGATAACAATACTTTATCACGCGGCGAACGTGAAATGATAGGTGCTTATGTATCATCCCAAAATGATTGTTTCTATTGTCAGAATGTGCACGGCGCATTGGCACAACATTATTTTGATTGCGATATGCAGTTGATTGATGACATTAAAAAAGATTATCAGTCATCATTTATCTCACCCAAATTAAAATCATTATTAAGCATTGCAGGCAGCGTACAAAAAGGTGGTAAGTATGTTACAACGGAACAAATAGAACAAGCAAAAAATATCGGTGCAACGGATAAAGAAATTCATGACACAGTGCTTATTGCTGCTGCATTCTGCATGTTCAATCGCTATGTTGATGGATTGAATACATGGGCGCCGCAAGACAGGCAGGTTTATATTGACCGTGCAAAAATGCGTGCTGAAGAAGGTTATGCAAATATCAATCTCAACAAATAAAAAATCAAACATAATTATGCCTCATATTAATGTAGATGAAAACTTGCCAGGCATAAGAAGCCTGATGGCTTTTAGTCCGGAGACTGCAATACCAATGGGTAAACTTGCCAACTTAATGTTGCGGAGCAACGAAGGTTTAACCATGGCTGAAAGAGAAATGATTGCAACTTATGTTTCTTATCTCAACGATTGTTTTTATTGCCTGCAATCACATGGCGCAATTGTTAGTTGTTATTTGAACGATAATAATGAACTGATTGAACAGGTAAAAAAAGATTTTCAACAGGCTGATATTTCAGAAAAAATGAAAGCTTTATTAACCATTGCAGGCAGTGTACAAAAAGGCGGCAAAAATGTTACAGAGCAGCAAATTGAAAACGCAAAAAAACTTGGCGCTACTGATAAAGATATTCATGATACTGTACTAATCGCGGCGCTGTTTTGTATGTTCAACCGTTATGTTGACGGGCTTGCATCCAATACGCCAACTGACCTTTCCACTTATCCATTAAGGGCAAAACAAATTACAGATCATGGTTATGGCAATCATGTTTTTTCTTCGCCTCAACCTGTAAGTAATTCATAATCAAAACTCGATTTTTATTCATATCAAAACAATAACATGCAAAAACTGATTACAATAATGGGGATAATCTGC
>JBDUBY010000259.1:0-3932 GCA_040003735.1 Parafilimonas sp. | reverse complement strand
CATTAGCTATAGCTATATATCCTTTTCCAAGTTGATATTCTAAACTTATACCCCAGCCATTTGCTTTTACAGGTGTTGAGCTGTTTACCACGAAAGAATAATTTGTGCTTGTAAAAGGGTTTGCTAAGTTAGCAGGGTTGTTTGATGGGTAAACATTACCCACAGCGTCAATAGAATCACCTCTTGCAACTGCTTCGCGGCCAATAAAATTTTTATACTTACTGAAATAATAGTATACATCAATTAGAAGTTTTTTATTAATAACACCACGATAGCCAACTTCATAAGACTCCATTGTTTCAGGTTTTGCTTTACCAAAAGCAGCTTGTCGTAATAAAGTAGGATTAGGGTTTCCGCTTGCTGCAGATGCCCGGAAACTATCTACACTTGTGGCTGTATAAACAGGGTATTGATCAAACTGATATAATGAATTAAAAATGGGTAGACATCCTATCAAAACACTGCCTGGTGTAAACAAATTTATATATTGATCCTGATTATTTGGGAAGCGATATGCCTGTTGATAAGATATACGTATGTTGTTATCTTTTGCAACCTGGCCAGTTGCAGTAAGTCTCGGCGTAAATCTTCCATTAAAATTTTCGCTTTTATCATACCGACCGGAGGCACTTAGCTTAAGAATATCATTTATCAGTGATTTTTGCAATTGAATGTAAGCGCCATATTCACCAATATTTATAGGCCCATTAGGTTCATAAAAAATTGTATTCTTCGAGTTTAAATGGTATGTGCGATAATCAGCTCCAACTAAAACATCTACAACTTTTACAAATTGAGAAAAATTGTACTGACCTTCAAATTGATAAAGACTAGATTTATCAGCAAATTGAGAACCTCCTTTACTTACACCACCCTGGCTAATTGGTGTAGTAATGGATTTATGAAAAGCATCATTGAATTGTTGTGAACCTGGCAAATACCTTGCTTTGTCTGCGGTTTGCCTGGCAATCGCCTGAGCTTGATCAGGTGGTACATTACCCGCAAGAGCAGTTCCATAAGCAACTGCATATGTTCCAAACCATGTAGCGTCATCTGTCCATGCCCTATCTATTGATATCGCTGTAAGGGTAGTAGCATAAGAATCACCTGAATTTTCTTGTGTTGTATATGCTCTTAAAAACCAATTAGGGTTTTTAAATTCAAGCTTGTACTGGCCAATGCTAAAGTTTTTTAAAGTGTACCTGTCAGCGCCAGTATAAACACTAGATCCTTCACCCCAATTACCTGTTAGAGAAGCTTCGGTATTATTTGTAAGCTTATAATAAAGGCCCCCTGAAATTTTAAAATCATATGCATTATAGTTTACCAGGTCTTTTTCGTAATAACCTGTGCGGCTAACCGAAAAAGGGATTCCAAATGGCGTCAAATTTGCACTCACCTCATCACCATAAACATTTACGCCATCATAGTTTTGATCTGTCGCTCTTGTACCAGGTATGGTTTTACTATAAACATTATTTCTTAAAAGATCAGTTGAATCATCCGCTTGCCAATCGTTTACTTTTATATATTCTGCACCAATTTTAAACGCGAATTTGTCTGATACTTTTTTCCCCCATCTGAATGCAAAATCATGTAAGGGTGAAGCACCATGCCTGTAATCATCAACATGCATTAAGCCT
This sequence comes from Parafilimonas sp., assembly GCA_040003735.1. Lineage (GTDB taxonomy): Bacteria > Bacteroidota > Bacteroidia > Chitinophagales > Chitinophagaceae > Parafilimonas. Next base: position 2,289 of record JBDUBY010000259.1, on the reverse strand, counting down.
TCTTTCACTTCAATACTAAAGCCTTGATATTTAAATGGATCTTTACTGGTTATCAATAATGTGCCGTTCATGCCGCCGCTTCCATATAAAGCAGATGAAGCGCCAGATAATAATTCCATGTTATCTACATCGAGATCAGTAAGGCCAATTACATTTCCTACAGAAAAATTTAATGCCGGTGCGGAATTATCCATTCCATCAACCAACTGGTTAAACCTTAAATTACCGCTACCATTAAATCCTCGTGTAGAAATAGTTTTAAAAGTATAACTGGAGTTAGTTACATCAACACCTTTCAAATTTCCTAATGCATCATAATAATTTGCACCTGGCGTATTACGAAGGCTGGTAGCATTTAGTCTTTCAATAGTTACAGGAGCTTCTAAAATCCTTTGAGGTAATCTCGTTGCGCCCACAACTACCGGTATTAAAACTCCGTAAAAAGGGTCAAGCTCCAGGTTTATAGGCTGGCTTAAATTTTCAACATTAATCATTGTATCAGCATACCCAATAATGCTAATACTAATTATGAAAGGTGGATTGTTTTTAGTAATCAACCTGAAATTTCCTTTCTCGTCTGTAAATGTTCCGGCTGTACCTCCTTTAATAGTTACAGAAACAGCAGATAAATTTTCTTTGGTTAGATTATTCTTAATATTACCACTTATAATATTCGCTGACTGAGCATAAATATCGTGGCAAGTAATCAAAAAAATAATCGTGCTAAACAACACAATTGTCGATTTTCTCATAGATGGAGCTTTTATAGTACAAAATAACATTAGTTATCATCAATCAAAAAAAATAAATCCCCACAGTATAGAATAACTTGATAAACGGGTAATTAATTATTTTTTTGTTTGATTTTGCCCGCTTCAACATACTGTTTAGGTTTGTATTTATGAAAACGCAACAATTTCATTTCCCGGGCGAAACAAATTTTTACAGCGGTAAGGTTAGAGATGTTTATACGATTAATGACAAGCTGATTGTTATGATTGCAAGTGATCGCATATCTGCGTTTGATGTAATTCTTCCAAAACCTATTCCATATAAAGGACAGGTATTAAATCAAATTGCAGCATATATGCTTACCGCAACTAAAGATATTTGCCCAAACTGGTTATTGAATACTCCGGCGCCCAATGTTTCGATTGGAAAAAAATGTGAGCCGTTTAAAATTGAAATTGTGGTGCGTGGCAATCTTGTTGGCCATGCATGGAGAACTTATAATAGTGGCAAAAGAATTTTATGTGGCGCGCCTATGGATGATGGATTAAAAGAAAATGATTTTTTTGCTTCGCCTATAATTACACCAAGTACAAAAGCAGCCGCTGGTCATGACGAAGATATAAGCCCTGATGCAATTATTAATGAAGGATTAGCAACAAAATATGAATGGAAAATCTTGAGTGATTATGCACTACAATTATTTGAACGTGGAAAAGAAATTGCTTCGCAACACGGATTAATTCTCGCTGATACAAAATATGAATTTGGAAAAATTGATAATGAAATTTATTTGATGGATGAGGTTCATACGCCTGATAGTTCAAGATATTTTTATAAAGAGGGGTTTGAAGAACGCCAGAAAAAAGGTGAACGTCAAAAACAATTAAGTAAAGAGTTTGTACGTGAATGGCTAATTGAAAATAATTTCATGGGAAAGGAAGGACAAACAGTTCCTGAAATGAATGAAGATTGGGTGAATACAATTTCGCAACGTTATATTGAACTATACGAAACTGTGATCGGCGAAAAATTTATTCCGCAAAATTTAAGTGATGATGGAACGTATCAGCGTATTATTAATGCGTTGAAAGAAGTTTAAAAAGTTTCAATGTTTTTTGGTTGACTATTTATTAATTGAAACAATGAAACTATAAAACTTTGAAACATATTTTATTCATTCAATCTCGGTCTTAATCTCGATTTACTTTTATTAAAAACATTTCTTCCTTTATCAATTCCCTTGCGAATTTCTTTTTGTCTTTCTAAAGGAAGATGAATCGTCTCCTTACATTCAATGCTGCAGCAACCAGCATATTTTTCTTTGCATTCATCGCATTGAATAAATAAAAGATGGCAGCCATTGTTAGCACAATTCACATGTATATCGCAAGGTTTTCCGCATTGATGACATTTTGCAATTATATCTTCTGTAATTCTTTCTCCCAAACGATTATCAAAAACGAAATTTTTGCCGATGAATTTTGATGGCTGATTATTTTGTTTAACATCTTGCGCATAATTAATAATGCCACCTTCCAAATGAAAAACATTTTTAAA
>JBDUBY010000339.1:0-3960 GCA_040003735.1 Parafilimonas sp. | reverse complement strand
ATTTTCGCCAGGTAGAATATATGACATGGCCACGCGCTTTTGCTATTGCAGAAGACACATGGAGCCCAAACGAAAATAAAAACTGGGATGATTTTGTAAAAAGAGTGGAAGCCCAGTTTACACGATTTAATATAGAGGAAGTAAAATTTGCACCAAGTATGTATGATCCTGAATTTATTCCTTCACTTACGCAAGACAGCACGCTGAAAATAGAATTAAAAAATGAAGTAAATGGCCTGGATATTTATTACAGTTTTGATAATTCTTATCCTGATAAATTTTATCCAAAATATACAGCTCCATTGCTTGTACCAAATTATGCTACGCAGATAAAAGTTATTACGTACCGCGATGGTAAACCAATCGGCAGAATGATATCAATGCCTTTGAGTGAATTGAAAGGAAGAGCAAAAGCGAAAGATGATTAATAGCTAACAGATTTATCGCACAGAGAAAACAGAGTTAACAGAAGAATGCTCGTAGTCTTATCTTAGTTCTGAGTGGTTGTTATTACAAAACTAATAATTGCTGTATTAAAAACTCCGCACGTATGCCCGAGTTGATTGATTATAAACATAAAGTCATATAATTTTTTTATGGAAATAAAGTAAAGATTTCATCTCATTAATAAAATTAATGGCTGAAATTTTAGCGAACCAACAAAAGCAAAAAGCAGGTGTTTGCAGAACAAAAAAAACAACTTTGCGCGTTGATCTTACTCCAATGGTTGACCTTGGATTTTTATTGATTTCATTTTTTGTTTTTACCACTACTCTATCGCAATCAACTGCTATGAAACTTGCGATGCCGGATGACAGGAAGGGTATAGATTCTTCAGTAATACCCGAAAAGAAAACACTGAATTTAATATTAGGCATTGATAATACAACATACGTTTATAATGGCCTTGAATTAAATAATATTAAAGATGTTGGCGGTAATGCAACTTCAGTCCGTGATGCAATTATTGAAAAGAAAAAAGAGTTAATAAATAAGTACGGAAGTGACTCAGGGATGGTAGTATTAATTAAACCAACCGCAACATCAACATACGAAAATGTTGTGAACGCATTGGATGAGATGCTAATCTGCAATGTAAAAACCTATGTATTGATGGATGCAACTGCAGATGAATTAAAAGCAACCAGGCAGTAATAACTTTCAATTCACACCAATAAAAAAGCAACGTTCATTACAAACGTTGCTTTCAATTTATTAAACATTTTTTTAGTGCTGTTTATTAGTGCTGTCTTTTTGCTGTTGCATTTTTTGAATCTGCTCCTGCAATTGTTGCTGCATCATTGGGTTTTGTTGTTCCGGCGGTGCATCTTTTACATCAATAAGCTGTATATCGAATACAAGATTTGAGAAAGGCGGAATATCTGCGCCCTGTTGCTGCGGACCGTAAGCCAACATAGCGGGAATAAGCAGTTTACCTTTGCCACCTTTACCAAAATATGGCAAACATTCGCTGAAACCCTGCATGGTATTACGGGAACCAACAACAAATTCGTAAGGGTCAGTATGCCCTTTTGATGTATCCATATTTGTATCGAAAACTTTACCTGTTGTTTGCAAATAACCGCGGTACATTACTGATGCGAGCTTGCCTGAATCTGCTTTATTGGTTTGATCGCCTGCATTATCAATAACTACATAAGCGCCATTTTTTGTTTTTACACCTTTCAGCTTATTTTTAGCTATATAATCTTCAATTGATTTTGTTTCTCCTTCTTTCATTTTCGCAATTGCGCTATCATAATCGGCTAGAGTTGCCTTTTCATCTTTAAATATCTGCAGCAATTTTATGCGTATATTAATTACCTGGCCTTTTACAAGCATCGGAGTATAATCCTGTATCAATCCTTTGCTTTTTAAAGAATCTATGTTGATGCTTACAAGAGCACTATCGCCTACACTTAGTTGCGGCATTATCTCTCTAAAACTATACTTAACACGGCTGCCAGTATCTACTTTGTCATAAGTAGGCATAGAAGTGTAAGTGCTTTGTAAAACTGAATCTCTGTCTGCAAGCTTCCATTCCATATTAAATTTAATAAAATCGCCAGCCTTTGGTTTTTCGCCTCCATTTCCCTTAAATATTTTATAAGTAAGCCCTGAAGGAGTTTTGTCATAATTCATGTTACATGCAAAAAGGCTGATTGCAAGTAATACAACGATTGTTCTTTTCATCTCTTTTTTTGTTTTTTTGATTGTCAGATGATCCGTTCTTCCGGGATCATTTTTTATTTTGTTTTTATAAGCATTGCATGCTTAGCAATGAAAAATTTATGTTAGTTGATCTTCGTATTGTTTAATCACTTCTTTAAATCTTATTACATTATCATCCAGGCTTTCTGAGCTTCTGCCGCCGGCAGCATTTCTATGTCCGCCACCTTCAAAATGTTTACGGGCAAGTTCGTTTACGTCAAAATTCCCTTTACTTCTAAAACTCCATTTACGTTCTTCGGTACGATCAATTAATAAAGCGCCCAGCTTAATCCCTTCAATAGAAAGAAGATAATTTACGAGGCCTTCGGTATCGCCGGTTTGAATTTCATATTTAAGCAAATCGCGTTTAGGAATTGCCATCATGGCCGTATTGTATTCATACAATACTTCAAGCCTGTTTAATAAAGCATTTCCAATAAAGCGAAGCCGGCTTTCTAAAAAATTATCATATATATTTTCATGAATGATGCTATGATTCAGTCCAATATCTTTTAAATGAGCAACTGCTCTGTGTGTTGCTGCAGACGTTATACCAAAGCGAAACGAACCGGTATCCGTCATAAGACCGGTATAAATGCAGGCAGCCATGTTAATGTCGAGCTTATCTGCAAAAGGCGATCTTACAATAAAATCATACACCATTTCGCAGGTAGAGCTTTTCTTAATATCACTTTCACCATAATCAAAATGTTCTTCTGCCGGTTGTTCGTGATGATCAATCAGCACTTTTACGCTTTTTGCACCAAGCAATAAAGTTTCCATTCTTTTTGTACGGTGCATGCTATTAAAATCAAGACAGAAAATGATGTCTGCAGCATTTAGAAGCGCTGTGCTTTTTTGTGGATTGAAATCGTAATCAATAACTTCACTACAACCTGGCATCCAGTCTAAAAACTTTGCCCAGTTGGTAGGAGAAATTACAGTTACATCATGATTTATACTTTTTAAAAAATGATATAATCCTAAAGCAGAACCCATTGCATCACCATCAGGTTTTTGATGCATCGTGATCACAATGTTTCTTTTGCTTTGCAATAATGGGTATAAATGCTCTAAAGGCTGCATAGAAAGGCGGCAAAATTGCGGCTTTAATGGCACACATTCAAATGAATTTTTGTTTTAGAAATATCTATAACAATTTTCTAATGTTTAAAAATTAATGAATACTTACTTTTGCCGCCAATTTAAAGCTATGAGTAACATAACATTTACAATGATAAAGCCTGATGCAACAGGTAAGTCGCACACAGGTGCTATTTTAGACCGCATTATAAAAAATGGTTTTGCAATAAAGGCCATGAAATGGGTAAAACTTACAAAAGAGCAGGCAGGTGCATTTTATGCCGTACATAAAGAAAGGCCATTTTATGGTGAGTTGGTTGATTTTATGTGCAGCGGGCCAATTGTAGCAGCAGTTCTTGAAAAAGAAAATGCAGTTGCTGATTTTAGAAAACTAATTGGCGCAACCAATCCTGCACAAGCAGATGCAGGAACAATAAGAAAAGATTTTGCGGCTTCTGTTGGCGAAAATGCAGTGCATGGCAGCGACAGCGATGAGAACGCAATGATTGAAGCAAATTTTTTCTTCTCTGCTTTAGAAAGATTTTAGTTAAGAATGTTTTAGAAATAGTTTGGAAAAGGATTTTCCATTATCTTCGTTTTTTAAGGGTTTAGGGTTGAAAAAAGGGGCGGTGATTCTTCACCAGCCCCGTTTTTATTTTAAGACCT
>JBDUBY010000325.1:0-3968 GCA_040003735.1 Parafilimonas sp. | reverse complement strand
GCTTTGGCTGCGATCAAAATATGTGGCGTTTTATTACGCCTGCTTTTGAAAATGACTACAAAATTATTTTGTTTGATTATGTTGGCGCAGGCAAGTCTGATGTCTCAGCTTATAATGAAGAAAGATATACATCGCTGGAAGGTTATACCCAGGATGTACTCGACATTTGCAAAGAATTAAATTTAGCTGATATAATTTTTGTTGGTCATTCCGTAAGTTCAATGATAGGGCTTTTAGCTGCCATAAAAGAACCAGCTTATTTTGAAAGATTAGTTATGATTGGTCCATCGCCCTGCTATATCAATCATGACAATTATATTGGCGGGTTTGAAAAAGCTGATATAACCGGATTGCTTGAAACCATGGAAAAAAATTATATCGGCTGGGCAAATTTTCTTGCACCAAACATTATGGGCAATAAAGACCGGCCACAGTTAGGCGAAGAATTAACTGAAAGTTTTTGTTCAACCGATCCATTGATTGCAAAGCAATTTGCTGAAGCAACTTTTTTTTCTGATAACCGCGAAGACTTAAAAAAATTAAAAACGCCTTCTCTTATACTTCAATGTTCTGAAGATATTATAGCTCCGTTACCAGTGGGCGAATATGTATCACAACATCTTCCTAACAATGAATTTCGAATTATGAAAGCCACGGGCCATTGCCCGCATATGAGCGAACCCGAAGAAACGATAACACTTATTAAAGACTATCTTTCAAATGCAGCTATTGCAACAGTTTGATGAAGCACCTTGCTTTTATTTCTGTACGTCAGATAACGGAATATTACTGCAGGTAAATGAAACGCTTTGCTTAAAACTTGGCTTTTCAAAGAATGAATTGATCGGTAAAAAAACCGAAATTATTTTCCCGGTTGCCACGCGCATTTTTCAACAAACACATCTTTTTCCGCTGCTGAAAATGCAGCAATATGCACACGAAATATTTATTTCACTTCAAACAAAAAATAAAGAACAAATTCCTGTTTTGTTAAATGCTGAAAGAAAAATTATAGATGATGAACCTGTTAATGTTTATATAGGCATCGAAGTAAATAACAGGAAAAAATTCGAAGATGAACTGATCGCCGCAAAAAAAACAGCAGAACTTGCATTGTCTGAAAATACAGCGTTGAATACTGCAAAAGAACAATTACAACAACGTATAGAGCAACTTGATGAGCAGATGCAATTAGTAAAGAAACAGAATAAAGAACTGCAGCAATTCAATCACGCGATATCGCACGACCTGCAGGAGCCGCTAAGAAAATTATCTGTTTTTAGTGACATGATTTTGCAAACAAATAATAAAGATCAGCACGAACAAAATATAAAAAAATTAAAACGCGTACTTGAACAAATGCGCTCCGTTATGTCCGGGCTGCAGCAATATATTTGGTTAACCGGAAACCTTAATAAAGCAGGTAATATTGATTTAAATGCGGTGATAAAACAAGCAAAGCAACAATCTGAAAGTGGTTTTCCTGGTGTTAATCTTTCTATTCAGCAACAACAACTTCCTTTTATTTATGCTGATGAAAAACAAATGGTGTTATTGTTTTGCCACATATTTTCCAATGCCATCCGTTTTAGAAAACCGGGTACAAATGCACTGGTGAAAATTACTGCCGATAGTATTAAACTAAACAGGTTTCAAAACATCAGGGATAAATATCAATACACCAATTTTCTAAAGATTGCAATTATTGATGAAGGCATTGGCTTTGATGCAGCTTATAAAGAGCAGGCATTTGAATTGTTTAAGCGATTGCATACAAGCAGCGGTCGTGGTTTAGGACTTGCCTTGTGTAAAAAAATTATTGATAACCATTACGGAATGATCTCTATTGATAGCATTGAACATAAAGGCACAACAGTTACATTGCTTTTGCCGGAACGCGCTGAATAATTGGCTGATTAGTTCAACAACAATATTTTTGCTTTGTAGAATATGGAAAATAATAAGACAATTTTATATGTTGATGACGATGAAGACGATGTTGAATTACTAACGGATGCTATTAGAGGTATAGATCCAAAAGTTACTATTGCCATTGCCAAAAATGGTGCGGAAGCTTTAACCTATTTGCAATCTGTACAGAAACTTCCCTGCCTTATTGTGCTGGATTTAAATATGCCTTACTTAAACGGCAAACAAACTTTTGATAAGATTAAAGCTGATTCATCATTACAGCATATTCCGGTAATTGTATTTTCATCGAGTGCAAACCCCTCAGACAAAGCAACGTTTAATAGTTTGGGAATAGACTTTATAACCAAACCACATAATTTTTCTGCCATTAGTGAAGCTGCTATACGTATGTTGAGTAATTGCTGATGCGATGAGCAGAACTTGCGATATTGATGCTAACTCCATAACTGTTTATTAATAAATATTGTTTAAAAAATGTTTTTGGCCCGCCTGCCAAAAAAGCCACGATTACTGCATATTTCCCAATAATTCTATGTCGAGGGCTACTAAGTTAAATCGTTATTGAGTTGAAGCAACGTATCATCAAAGAATATTGTTACGTAGATTATAATACCCTATAAAATGTTAATACAATTTTTTTTTATTCATAGCGCTTTGACAATCAACACCGCAAATAAAAGGCAGGGTTTTTACATTAACGCAATATTATTCACTTAAAAACTTATTTCAACATGGGAAATTTATTGTACATCATCGCCGTAGTTCTTATAATAATTTGGGCAATTACATTTCTAGGTGGCTTTTTTACAGGCGGACTTATACATCTGTTGCTGGTAATAGCGGTTATAATGATCGTACTAAAATTAGTTAACAGAACATAATTTGTTATCGGTTGCGTATATAAGTAAGTGCATTTACTAACCTTGCTTTAATTAAATATGATCTTCATATTAACTTTTAAGCAAAAGGAAATGCACTACTTTTTTTTGTAGCTATTACGTGCCGTTTTACGATACCTGCTGATCTGAAATTTTATATTGCTGAAATCCCAGGCACTATTATTTTTAATTACCTCCAATTAAAAGAATGACCCGAATATCCAGAGAAACTCAGGTAGAAATATTGCAAAATAAACTTTTAACAGCGCAACTTACTTACACATCTGCAGTGGAAGAAGGTGAATGTTTTTATATGTTGGAACAGATAGAAAAAAGTATCATCAAAATTCAAGTGGTTCTTTCCTGTTTAAACCAAATATCTTTATGGGAAGAACATTCCATTCTTGCAGAAGTATATAATATTACTGCCGAATCTCAACCTTACTATTCATTATATCGCGCTTTATAACTGCACAGATTTTTGAAACATATTTCATCAAAAAAATCTATTAAATGTCAGTGCTTTTTATTCGCATTTTTGCATGTTAGTGTCGCCAAATACAACACAAGTAACAGCTAGAAACCTTCTTCATGCTACAAGATAATAACCGTATTAATTTCTGTGACTATAACAAACAATTTAAAATTGTAAGTTGAAAAGTGAGGTCTCGTGTTGCCTCAAATAAGGCTTTGCAATGAAAATCACGCTGCGACGGAGGATGGGATGATGCATTAAAGCTAATTATGGTTGTAGTTCATCAGGAGAAATCTTATAGGCATTTTCATCTTCGATAAAAAATGCCGGACATCAAATCGCAATGTCCTTTCCTTCGCTCTATGCTTTGCTAAAGAAGCATTTCGGAAAAGAAAAATTGTTTATCCTGAATAAGGTTGAGTTTTTAAGTTGTTTGCCGATTGTTAGCGGTAGTTGTTTCTATTTCTTCGTCAGTTTGTATCTCAAATGTGTTGTCAAGTCTGACGGTATTACGTCTACGATTTGAATATCATACTTGTCTTTGTCAATGCCGTCAAACAGTCGGATACCACTGCCTAAAAAAACAGGGGCAATGTGAATAAAAAACTCGTCTACAAATCCTGTGTTGAGATATTGTTGAATAGTATTCGCGCCACCTTGTATTCTTATGTCCTTTCCTTTGG
>JBDUBY010000015.1:0-3975 GCA_040003735.1 Parafilimonas sp. | reverse complement strand
TTTTAAACTCCCCTTCAGGGGTTGGGGGCTTGACTGTTTATTTCATCGGCATCGGCGGCATCGGTATGAGTGCACTTGCAAGATATTTTAAAAGTCGTGGAGCAAGCGTAAGTGGTTATGATAAAACGATAACATCATTAACACGTGAACTGGAATCGGAAGGTATTGATGTGCATTTTGAAGAAGATATAAATATGATTCCGAAAGATGCTGATGTGGTTGTTTATACACCGGCAATTCCTGTTGATCATGAAGAGTTGGTTTATTATAATGAAAACAATTATACAGTAGTTAAGCGCAGCGATATACTGCAATGGATCACTGAAACTTCTTACAATATATGCGTAGGGGGAACACATGGCAAAACAACCGTAACCACCATGATAGCGCACATGCTTCGTGATAGTGGTTATGGTTGCAACGCCTTTCTTGGTGGCATTTCATCAAATTATAAAACCAATTTCTGGAGCAGTAAAAACAACGTGGCGGTAATTGAAGCCGACGAATACGACAGAAGTTTTTTGAAACTTTCGCCTGATGTTGAAGTGATAACGGCAATGGATGCAGACCATCTCGATATCTATGGTTCTGTTGCTGAACTGGAAAATGCTTTTGTTGATTTTTCAAAAAAGATAAAAAATAACGGTTGCCTTGTTTCTAAATGCGGATTAAGAAGAAGTAAAGATTTGAATGCTACAACCCATTACACATATGCTTACGATAATGAAGCGGCAGATGTATATGCGGATGACATTGAAGTGGTGAATGGAAGTTATAAATATAATGTTGTAAGCAAACACTGGAAGTTAGATAATGTTGAATTGCACATGGGCGGTTTGCACAATATTGAAAATAGTATTGCGGCAATAACGGTAGCAAAATATTTGAAGATTGATGATGATAAGATAAAGAAAGCAATCAAAAACTTTAAAGGTGTGCACAGGCGGTTTGAATATGTGTTGAAAAATAACAAGCATGTTTTAATTGATGATTACGCACACCATCCTGCAGAAATAAAAGCATTATTAAGCGGTGTAAAAAGTTTGTATGATGATGAAGTTACGGTGATTTTTCAACCGCATTTATATAGCCGAACAAATGATTTTGCAGATGAGTTTGCGCATAGTTTAGATATGGCTGACGAAGTGATTTTGTTACCAATTTATCCTGCACGCGAAGTGCCGGTGGAAGGTGTAACAAGTGAATTAGTGTTGAACAAAATGCAATTGCCGCAAAAACAAATTCTTGATAAAAATGCAATGCTTGATTGGGTAAAATTATATAAGCCAAAACTTTTGGTGATGTGCGGCGCCGGCGATATTGATGCGCTGGTTGAACCGGTAAAAAATATTTTAATGCAGTAATATGAGCATAAAATCTAAAATAAAAACAATTAGCTGGTCGGCACTTGGCTTGTGCTGTGTTGTGCTGCTTGTTGCTGCAATGAGGCAAAAAGATTCCAAAGTATTCTCTGCTATTAATGTAAAGATTGAGGCTGTAAGCAAAAGCATGTTTGTGCAAAAAGCAGATGTTTTAAATGTGTTGAAGGAAAACAACATTACACCAGGCAAAACTTTAGATGATATCAATTTAAGAAAAGCAGAAGAACAATTAGAACAGAATGCATGGATAAAAGATGCAGAATTATTTTTCGACAATCATCAAACGCTGCATGTAAATATTTCTGAACGCGAACCGATAGCAAGAGTGTTTACACTTTCCGGTAATTCGTTTTACATAGATAGTACAGGCTTGCGTTTGCCGGTGAATGAAAATGCGACGGCAAGAGTAATTGTTTTCACATCATTTCCTTCAGACAATAAAGCTTTATCAAAGCCGGATAGTTTAGTGCTGAATGATGTAAAAACAATCTCAAATTATATAACTGCCGATAGTTTTTTTAATGAACAAACTGCGCAGGTAAATATTACTTCGCAGCGCACTTATGAAATAACACCGGTTGTTGGCGACCAGGTTATAAAAATTGGTAATGCAGATAGTTTGAATGAAAAATTTACAAAGCTGCTGGCTTTTTATAAACAGGTTTTTGCCAAAGTTGGTTTTGAAAAATATAGCGTGATTGATGTACAGTATGAAGGACAGGTTGTGGCAATAAGAAAAGGTGAAGGTTATACTATTTCTGATACTGCAAAAGCAATGCGCCAGTTAAAACAAGCTGATACAAAATTGAATACAGTTTTAAATGATACAACATATTCGGCGCCTATTTCTAAGCCGGTAAATGTTGATGGTGCAACAAATAAACCGGCAAAAGAAACAGCGCATAAAAAAGAAGCAAAAAAAATATATAAACCTGCTGTAAAAAAAACAGGCAGTAAAAAGAAAGTAGTAGCTAAAAAACCCAAAGCAGTAATGAAAAAGAAAGTAGGCCGAAAATAGGAAGTGAAGATTTTAATTTGAAACTGAAAATGATTGAAAGTATAAAGTACAAGTGAGTGATCCCGGATCAAGTCCGGGACGGGCTGCACCTTGATGAGTGAAGAACAAAAGACGATAATAAAAAATAAAAATTAATTAGAACTTTTTTATAACAACAACTAAAACACAATCTATGAACGAAAGTACAAACGGTGAATTAAAACCTGTTTACGACGATACAGGTATGCCGATTATTGTTGGCCTTGACATTGGCACAACAAAAATTGCTGCAATTGCCGGTCGAAAAAATGAGTATGGCAAACTCGAAATCCTTGGGTTTGGTCGCGCCGATAGTAACGGCGTTCAGCATGGCCAGGTGCTGAATATTGATCAAACAATTAAAGCTATTCAGCAGGCTTTGGCAAGCTGCACAAAAAGCAATCCTGATCTTGAAATTAAAGATGTGTATGTGGGCGTTGCCGGGCATCACATTAAAAGTTTGCAAACACGCGGCGATATTGTTCGCCAAAATGCAGACATTGAAATTATAAGGTCAGAAATTGATTTGCTTATCGAAAATCAGCGCAAAACTTTTATACCTGCAGGCGACCAGATCATTGATGTAATACCGCAGGATTTTCATGTTGACAATTATCAAAACATAAAAGATCCTGTTGGTTATAACGGCGTAAAAGTGGGTGCGAATTTTCATATCATTACCGGCGATAGAAATGCGATAAGAAATATTTACCGCGCTGTTGACAGAAGTGGTTTAAAAACAAAAGATTTAGTGTTGCAACCACTTGCATCATCAAGTGCTGTTATGAGTGATGTTGATATGGAAGCAGGTGTTGCCATTTTAGACATTGGTGGTGGCACAAGTGACCTTGCTGTTTTTTATGACGGCATTTTAAAACACACTGCGGTTATTCCGTTTGGTGGTGAAAATATTACGAATGATATACGCATGGGTTTAGGTGTGTTGAAAGGACAAGCTGAAGCAATGAAAGTTCAGTTTGGAACTGCGTTGGCTGATGAAGCCAAAGCAAATGCATTCATTACAATTCCGGGTTTAAAAGGAATGGCGCCAAAAGAAATCAGCGTAAAAAATCTTGCTGCAATTATACAGGCAAGAATGGGCGAAATACTTGATTTTGTCACGTATCATATCAAACAAATTGGTTTAGATAACCGCGCATTAAATGGCGGAATTATTTTAACAGGTGGCGGCTCTCAGCTTAAACATCTTATTCAATTAACTGAATACTGCACTGGCATCAGTGCACGAATTGGTTATCCTAACGAACATCTTGCGCCAAATCATATTGATGAATTAAAGAAACCAATGTATGCAACATGTATTGGTTTAATATTGAAAGGATATAATGATTACGAACATAAACGCAAAGAGTTCGATAATAAATTTAAGAAAGTTGAAGTGCCTGAAATATTGAAAAAAGAAGAAGCAACAATTACAGTTAAAGAAGAGAAAAAGCCTAAGATAAATATTGCTGCACGCACAAAAGGCTTAAACAACTTTTGGGATAAATTCAAAGACAGTTTAATTGATATGTTTAAAGAAGAAGATGATAAAGA
>JBDUBY010000028.1:0-13534 GCA_040003735.1 Parafilimonas sp. | reverse complement strand
TAGAAATAAGTGTAGTTAAGCACATTTGCGCTTGTATCTTCTTTCAGAATATTTTTAAAATGAATGCCTGTTTGTGATGATGAGAGCAGCGTGAATAAATGCGAAGTATCGTTATTACATGATTGAATTATTATAAATAAAAGAAGAACGAAAGCAATTTTTTTATTAGCGATATAATTTTTTTTAAACCACATAAGCACATAAAAACATAGAGCACATAGAAGTTATAACCTGATATAAATTTTTCGCTTGTCCAATATCCACGCAAAGAACCAGCAAACCATTGTAAATGCAATTGAAAATAATAAACAACCCATTGCACCGGGTGCAATTCGTTGAAACAAAACTGTATTTATCCATTCAAAAAATATCGTGTTGTTTGCAACAGGTAATATCAAAAAAAATAAAAACAAGTTTGATAATACATAAATGAACAACGGGTTTTTCCCCATCACAGAAAAAAAATAAGTACCTGATTTTATATTTTTTATTTCGATGAAAAAAAATAATAAGCTTACAACTGCAACATCAATTCCCGTTGTAAAAACAACATAAGAACTTGTCCATAATTTTTTATTGAAAGCGAAAAAATAATTCCAGCATAAGGCAACAAAAATTAAAACTATACTTGTTAATGCAAGCTTTGCAACCGTTTCAAATGTTTTACTTTTTTTAATAATAAAGATACCTGCAAGATAACCTGCTAACACATTTACAACAGCAGGCAATGTGCTTAATAAACCTTCAGGGTCAAAAACAATTCCTCTTTCGCGATACATGTTTGCTTCGCCTATAATTGCTAAATCAATCTTGCGAACAGCATTGCCTGTTATAGAAAGTTCTGAACCTTTATCACCAATTAAATACAGTAAGCACCAATATAACAGTAGAAGAAAAATAGAAATAATAATTACCCATCGAACAGAGAAATAGTGAGTGATAAGTGCAGCGATAAGATAGCACAAAGCAATGCGTTGTAATACTGCCATCACTCTTGTTTGACTGAATGAAGTAAATTCAAGATGACCATTTACAAAATGCATGGTTGTGTACCACGTCAATAAATATCCAACTAAAAAGATAAGAAAACTGCGTTTGATAATTTTATAGAGAATTGTTTTTTCTGATAAGCTTTCAAATTTTTTAAACGCAAATGGCATTGCATTACCAACTGCAAAAAGAAATGATGGAAATACTAAATCAGTAAGTGTGCAACCGTTCCATGCTGCATGTTCTAATTGTAAAAATGGTGTAGCGCCGCTGCCTTGTGTGTTTACAATTATCATGAGGAAAATTGTCATTCCCCGAAACACATCGAGCGTAAGGAAGCGTTGTGATTGTTTTAATTTGACCTCATCCCAACCCTTCTCCAAAGGAGAAGGGAAAGAAGACACTTTGAATTCATTTTTCACTCTTTTAAATTTTAAAGAGGTTTTAAATCCTCTCCTTTGGAGAGGATTTAGGTGAGGTCATCACTTCACATCCCACCAAACATGCGTGCTAGCTTTATCAGGTCCGTTTAATAATGGAATACCTGTTTGCTGCACAGCTTTGCCGTTGGTTTGATATTCATAATCCAAAAACGTAAAGCGGCTCATTATACTATCTTTCGGCACATCAGGATTATCTGAATTAGCAACCGGATATAATTTTGGATAACCTGTTCTGCGTAATTCAGCCCAACCTTCAATACCATCAGGAAATAATGCAATCCATTTTTGCGTGGCAATTTGCTGGCGTTGTGTAGCAGCATCTGCAGCAAATGCAACAGGAATATTTGCTACTGCAGGCGAATTAAGAAAATCATTTAATGCAATTGGCTTTGAAGTTCCATTGATATAATTATTGATTTCAGTATTATCCGTAATGTTCCATTGCTGCATCGAAGTTTTAATTCCATCTTCATATAAATCTTTTGCAGTGCCACCCATGCTCCATCCATTTACGGCGCCTTCTGCACGTAAAAAATATGCTTCTGATGAATACATAACGGTAAGTTTATTTGTTGCTGCATCACCTTCATTCCATTTATCTCCAATGTTAGAAGTGTTATCCAATTTGTTTAAAGGGTCTGTGAGTTGCGTAGCCGTTAACCCATTTCGCAAACCATGATATTCACCATCCGAAACAGCAGGCGCATAATATAATTGCAGACGCGGGTCAGTGTATCCTTTTAAATAACTTTCCATGCTTGCACTCATGCGAAAACCTTCCCATGGAGACATTAAACTTAAACCATTCGGCGATGCAGTTTGTACATCCATCATTGCATTATCATCATTCGATGTCATCACGCCTGCAGCAACTGCTTTCTCTGCTTCCTGTTTTGCAAGATCTGGTTCAACATAAGAAATGCGCATTGCCAAACGAAGCCGTAATGTGTTTGCAAAATTCAGCCACTTGCTAATATCACCATGAAAAATCAAATCATTATCGCCATAAGGTTTGATAGAAACATCAAGTGTTTTCAATTCATTAACCGCAGTATCCAGCACCTTAAATAAGTCATGATAAATGTCTTGTTGACTATCATACGGAATATTTAAATCGCCATTGCCCGCATGAAAATATGGAACAGGACCATAGAAATCTGTTTGATAATGCCAGATGTACACATCCCAAATTCTTGCAATTCCATTCTCGCCAACATCAGTGCCTTCTGTTGCAGCGATAACTTGTTTTAATGTAGGAACTGTGATTGTATAAACAGAATTCCATTGAGAAATTATCCAATCCTGCACAATCACGTAACGGTCACTTGGTGCGCCGCCGCCATCAGCATAAAACTGGCACCAGTAATCCGGAAACAACGCTCTTGCCAATTCATAAATTCCTGGGTCGCCATATATTCCCTGGTATTCTGCTTTTGCAAATGCCTGCGGAATTATTGCCGGCGTTAATGAAGTAAATGATGTTGGGTCAGTATTTAAATCATCAAACTTTTTTGTGCAGCCGCAGGCAAGAATTAAAATGTATATCGGTATTAAAAATTTTGTTCGCATTGCAATAAGTTTAAATTAAAAATTCAGTTTTACATACACACCATAATTTCTGGTGCTGGGCACAGAAGTGTATTCAAGTCCCTGGTTATTGCCCGTGCCTAACGCCGCTTCAGGGTCAAAACCGTAAGCATTATTTTTTAAGAAAAAAAGATTGCGACCAACCAACGAAATACTTGCGCCTTTTATAAATGCATTGCCTAAAACTTTTGTTGGAAGCGCATACGTAAGTGTTGCCTCACGCATACGGATATTGGTTGCACTATAAGTAAACAATTCGCCAACAGGATTTCCGCCAGCGTTTCCAACATGCATCCAATAATCCTGCGCAGTAACCTGCACATCGTTTTTAGAACCATCTTGTTTTACTGAATTTGGAACAACGAATGGCGTTTCGCGATTCGCAAGTGTAAGTTCTGAAACACCATTACCTACTTCCAATGCCTGCGTGCCGGATACAATTATGCCGCCTTTTCTTTCATCAATTAAAACAGATAAACTAAATGCTTTGTATGTAAAGGTGTTTGTAATACCTGCAGTCCAGTCAGGATTAAAATTTCCTGCAAAATGTTTTGTTACATCTGTTTCAATCGTTGGCAAACCGTTGTCATTAACTATAATTTGTCCATTATCATTACGCACAAAACTTGAAGTATAAATCTCGCCATAACTTCCACCTTGCCGCACTACAATTTCACCTAATGTTTCAGGAGAAGAAAGCGGCGGCATTGTTTCAAGCGAATCAAGCGCAATCACTTTATTTTTATTATGACCAAATGTTAGGTTGACATTCCATTTGAAATCTTTAGTTTGAACAGGCGTAGCATTCATCAATAATTCAACACCGGAATTTTGAATGTTTCCCGCATTAATTATTCTGAATGCGTAACCAGATGGATTAGGAACACCAATCGTTAAGATTTGATTTCTTGTATTCGTTTTATAATATGTTGCTTCTGCATGAAACCTGTTATTAAACAAACCAAGCTCAAGACCTGTTTCAAATGAACGTGTTTGCTCAGGCTTCAATTCAGCATTATGCAATGTTCTGTCTAAATTTAAAAAACCACCATTGCCTCCGGGCACTAAAACATGCGAAGGTTTTAACTGGTTGTATCCTGTTCCGTTTCCAACATAAGCATACGATGCTCTTGCTTTTAACATCGAAATAAAATCAGGCAACTTCAGCATATCGCTCAATATTGCGCTTAAACCTGCTGACGGAAAAAAGTAAGAATCATTATTAACAGGCAATGTTGAATTCCAATCGTTGCGACCTGTTAAATCGAGAAACAAATAATTTTTAAACCCTAATTCTGCAGAAGCATATACTGATTGTTTTTCTGTTTTTTGCAGCGGCGCTTCAGGATAATAATTATTGATGTTGGGCGATAAAGAAACGCCATTGCTAAGCGAAAATATATTCGGCGCATTTAAGCCTTGTGTATTTACAATCGTTCTTTCATAACGAAACTGTTCAATGCTTGCACCTGCGTTTATGTTCAAATGAAAATTATCATTTAGATTTTTGTTATAACTCAACAACACATCATTATTAAACAACTGGTTGCTTTCTTTATCAACAATATAATTTCCCTGACCCGGGTAATCTGTAAGCCAGTATGTGCCGCTGTAATCTTTCTCTTCCGCATTGTCAGTATAATAATCAATACTGCTTCTGCCTTGTATGCTAAGTTCAGGTGTTATTTGATATTTTAAAGAAATCAAACCAATAAAACGATTGCGTTTTTTCTCATACAAATTCCTGTACACACTCCAATATGGATTTTGATTATCGGGTGATGGAGGTGCCCAATAATTTTGTGTAAGCGTTCCATCATCATTCAATGTTTCATAGTTTGCAATATCACTTAAACGCAAACTGCGCGGCATACTGTACAACGTAACCAATGCATGATTTCCGCCGCCGGTGAAAGGTCTGTTCTGCACATCTTCAACAATATAATTTGCTTTCATATCAACTGAAAGCTTGCTGGTAAGTTGTACGGTTTGACGAAGATTAAAATTGTTACGTTTAAAAGTATTATTAGGCATGATGCCTTTGCTTAACGTGTTGGTGTATGAAAAATATGTTTGTGATTTTTCATTGCCGGTTGATAACGCAATAGCATTTATTAATTCAGAACCTGTTTTAAAAAAATCTTTGAAATTATTCGACTGCGGCGTAAGCGATTGTGTTTTGCCAGTCCAATCTGTTACTTGTTGACCCGTCATTTTTGGTCCCCAGCTATCTACGCTGTTATCTACAAATTGTCCGCCATCACCTTGTCCGTAAACATTTTGAAGCTTTGGATAAATCATCGGATTTTCAAACATTGCAGAACTTGAAACCTGTACACCTATACCTTTTCCAGTTTTTCCTTTTTTTGTTGTGATAACAATTGCGCCGTTGGATGCATCAGAACCATATAACGCAGCAGCAGATGCGCCGGTTAAAACAGTTACACTTTCTATATCATCAGGATTAATGTTTGAAATGCCATCGCCATTGTCGCGGGTACCAAAATAAGTTACATCAGATAAAGCTTTCGAGTCATTATCCAAACGCACACCATCAACAATTAATAACGGTTGATTATTTCCTGTGATAGAACGATTTCCTCTAAACACAATGCGGTTTGAACTTCCCGGTCCTGCATTGGTTTTGTTGATGTTTAAGCCCGCCACTTTTCCGTTTAACTCATCTGTAATATTTACTTCACGACCGGCAGTTACATCATTATTATTTAAAGATTGCGCTGCATAACTCAGCGAACGTTTTTGTCTTGTTATACCCAGCGCAGTTACAACAACACTTTCCAGTTCTTTACTCTCTTCTTCTAAAATTATGTTTACAGAAGTTCTTCCATTCAATGCAACTTCCTGCGATTTATATCCAATAAAAGAAATAACAAGTGTTGCATTTACATCTTTTACATTAAGCGTAAACGCGCCACTTTCATTTGTTGTTGTTCCATTCGTTGTTCCTTTTTCAATAACACTTACACCTGCATGCGGCGACATATTTCCGCTGCTATTTTTAAGTTGCACGTTGCCTGTTACAGCGGTTATTATTACTGGTTGTTGTGAAGAAATTACAATAAGATTATTCTCTAAAATCTTGTATGTAAGCATGGTTGATTGAAAAACAAAATTCAGTACATCATTCAAATCAGCATCGTAAAAATTCGCAGTAATTTTTTTATCCTTCGGCAAAATATCATCGTTATAAATAAAACGGTAATTGCTGTTACGTTGGATTGAATTGATTGCATTTTTAAGCGGTGCATTTTTTAAATTAAGATTTATCTTTTCCTGCGAAAACCCCGCAGCAAATGCATGTACGCAACCAATTGTTAATATAAGCGCAGTAAGTTTCATAATACACAAGAACTTTAAGAAAACTTTTCGCCGCACGAAAAGCCTTAGTGCTTGCAGTTTTTTCATATTTTTAAAATTGAAAGTGAATAATAGAGAACGGTATGGTTAAACAAATTCCGTCTCTTGTTGCTTTTTTAAGGGAGATGTTACCGCATCTCCCTTTCCATTATTTGTTATTTATCACATAAAAAATCGTTTTAAAAATTATTGAATAGTTATGGTATTATTATTTATAGTATAATTAAAATGATACGATAATTGCAATGCCTGCAATGTTTGCTCAAGCGTTTCTTTTTCAATCACGCCTGAAAATCTTTTGGTTTTTATTTCGTCGTTTGCAAACTGAATATTCACATTAAACCAGCTATCCATTTCGGGCGCCAGTTCTTCAAATGTTTCGTTATTAAATTCAAGCTTGTTTTTCATCCATGCAGTTTCAGGTAAAATTTTATCTGCATTATTTTGCACTTGTGTTATAGCAAATATTTTTGCTGTATCTGTTGTTTGATTTTTTACTGATGTAATATTTGCAGGAATAATTATTTTTTCGTTCGGCTTTACATAAATTTTTTTGTTTCGATTTTGTGCGGTTGTTATTTCAATCAAGCCTCGTAATAAAGTAGTTTCAATATTTTTTTGACCGGGATAAGCTTTTACATTAAACGCAGTTCCTTTCACTGTAATATTTACAACACCTGCATGAATTACAAAAGGCACTTTTGGATTTTTCGTTACATCAAAAAAAGCTTCACCAATTAAATTCACTTCACGTATTGCTTTGCCAAAATTGTTTTTATTAAAACTGATTTTGCTGTTGCCGTGCAACCAGATATGAGTGCCATCAGGCAAATAAAAATTTTGTTTTGATTCAGGCGTTGTAACTACAGCACTTATATTCTTTGCGGCAGCGTTCTTTGAAAATGGTTTTTGGTAAATAAATATAAAAGTTGCAACTGCGAGCAATAAAATTGCGGCAGCCATCCACCGTATTGCATTTGAAATAGAAAAGATTTTTTTCTGTGATTTGATTTTTGTTTCGATGTTATTCCAGGTGCTTTCGCTCACATTCATTTCAGGCAAAAAACCCAACGGTTCTTCCCAGATTTTTTCAATCACTTCATGTTCGTAACCTGCAGTTTCGTTTTGTGAAAGCAATAATTCAAGTTCAGCTAATTCTTCAACAGAAGCTTCATTGCTTTTCTTTTTTGCAAGTAAAATCCAGAGGCGTTCATTTTCCATTAATAATATAAACAACCAATGGAATCAAAAACCCCCAAATAATTTTTAATTTTTTTTAAGCGGTGATTTTTTTGCTGCAGGCAAAAGCACTTCGATAGAAGTATGCAATTTCTTAAGTGCAATACCCATTTGATTTTCTACGGTTTTGATATTAAGATTTAATAAAGCGGCAACATCTTTATACTTCAAGCCGTCTTCTTTAATCAACTTAAAAATAATGCGGCATTGCGGAGGAAGTTTGTTGATGGCTTTATTAATGCTTTGCAATGTTTCGGAAGTAATAAGCAAATCTTCCGGCGAAACATTTATATAATAATAAGGAAGCGATAATTCATCCAAACAAATATTTTTGCGATTGTATTTGCGCAGATAGTTGCAGGAAATATTTTTTGTAGTAATAAAAAGATAAACAGCAAGGTTTTCAATCGTTGCAATATGTAAACGCTTTTGCCAAACTTTTATAAAAACGTCCTCAATAATTTCTTCTGCTGTTTCCTTTGAATGAACGATAGCATAAGCAAAATGAAAAAGCTTATCTGCAAACGCATCATACAAATCTTTCAATGCAGCCTCATCATTATCAGCCAGTTGTTGCTGCAATTGCTGAATTTGTATAACAGATAATTTTTTCATCATTAGCACATGTTAATTCTGTAACGCCGCAATCGTTATAAATCAAATATATAAATTCTCAAACTTAAGTTTAATTACAAATTGCAGATATGATGATAGTATTATACACAATAGCCTTTGAAAGGCGCCTGCGATTTTGTATTAGTACAGCTTACTATATCAATTTGTACCACCGTCGCCATTACTTGCACTACATAAAAACTTTCACTGGCAAGCTTATATATTTCTTTCTTATCTCCGGTTAAAAGATTCCATTGCATTGTGTTTATTTTAAATGGAGGCGCACCAGCCCCGGTTTAAAGCTGTCGAAAAATTGCGATCCTTTTTTCGTTATGACAAGCTTTTGTAACAGGAAATTCAAGAAAAGAAGGTGCGGTAGCTTATATAAAAGACAAACTAATCAAATACAAAAATACATCGCAAAAAATGGTGTTGATATGGATAAAGTAAAGAGTGGAAGTTGAAATGAGCCAGTATTTAGTAAGCAGCTACGTATTACTTTAAACTATCAAATTATCCACTGGCGTCCGGTTACTTTGCATTGTGTTAGAAACCTTTAGCGGGTTTATATCGTACTTTTATCTGCCTTAAAAATATATTAATATGCACAATCATTATTATAAAGCAGAAGACCTGTCAAAATTTAGTTCAATAAGTGAGTTTCAGAAAAATATGGGCGACAAATTTTTTGCCTGGTATGGTGAAGTATTTGCAGATGGTGAACTTACTGCAAGAGAAAAATCTTTAATAGGATTAGCAGTAGCGCATGCCGTACAATGCCCGTACTGCATTGATGCCTATAGCAGTGATGCTTTTGAAAAAGGGTGGAGTGAAGGACAGATGATGGAAGCAGTACATGTGGCTGCAGCCATTCGTGGCGGGGCATCGCTGGTACACGGCGTACAAATGATGAATAAAGTGAAAGAAATTGCAATGTGAGCTTTTATCACTGATAGCCCAAAAAACTACAGATATTTTCGTTACATCTAATACGTTTCCAAAAATTTTGTTAACTGTATTTATGGTGTCACTTTTGAGAAAGATATGTGAGAAATAAAGAACATGAAATCCTTAAAAGCACAAAACAATTTTTTAGCCAACGCCAACGAGCAGCTTGAAATTATTGAACATGGGCCCAATCATGATTTTGCTTTAATTCCTTTTCAGCAGAAGCTTGAGGCTGCAAATCTATTTCCTTTAAAGCCAAAGCAGGTTGAAATATTCCAGGTGAATATTGGAAAGATGTGCAATCAAATTTGCAAACATTGCCATGTGGATGCCGGACCTGACAGGAAAGAAATCATGGATATTGAAATCATGCAGCAATGCATTGATGCGCTGAAACAAAATCCGCAATTAAAAACAATTGATATAACTGGCGGCGCTCCTGAAATGAATCCAAATTTCCGTTGGTTTGTTGAAGAAGTTTCAAACCTTAACCGGCACATTATTGTGCGTTGTAATCTTACCATCATTCTTGCCAATAAAAAGTTTTATGACCTGCCCGAATTCTATAAGCAACATAATGTGGAAGTAGTTTCTTCACTTCCTTTTTATACACAAGACAGAACAGACCGTCAACGCGGAAATGGTGTGTTTGATGATAGTATTAAAGCATTAAAAATGTTGAATAATGTTGGCTATGGAAAAGAAGAAAGTGGTCTGATCTTAAATCTTGTTTATAATCCTGCAGGCGCATTTTTGCCGGCATCGCAATCATCGCTCGAGAAAGAATATAAACAAGCATTAAAAAGTAAGTTTGATATTGAGTTTAATAATCTATATGTGATCACCAACATGCCCATCAGCCGTTATCTTGATTATCTATTAAACAGCGGCAATTATGAAAAATATATGCAGAAACTTACTGATGCATATAACCCTTCTGCAGCACAAAACGTAATGTGCCGCAACACAATTTCTGTTGGTTGGGATGGTTATTTATATGATTGTGATTTTAACCAAATGCTTGAACTAAAAGTTAGCAACAGCAACAAACACATAAGCAATTTTAATGCTGATGAATTAAATAAAAGAGATATTATTGTTGGACAACATTGTTATGGCTGTACTGCAGGTTCGGGTTCAAGCTGCGGTGGTGCAGTTATTTAAATTTATCGAATGAATTACAACGAAACAGCGGCATTTCTTCAAGCAAAAAAAATAACGCAGCCATCAATTGGTGTTGTGCTGGGAACGGGTTTACATCAGCTTATCAATTATGTTGATGTTGAACAAACAATTGCTTATTCTGATATTCCAGGTTTCCCGGTTTCTACAGTTGAATTTCATAAAGGCAATTTAATTTATGGAAGCATTGCCGATAAGAAAGTGTTGTTAATGCAGGGTCGCTTTCATGCTTATGAAGGCTATTCTTTGCAACAGGTTGTATTTCCAATTCGTGTAATGAAATTGCTTGGTGTACAAAATCTTTTTATAACAAACGCAGCAGGTGGCATCAATCTAAATTTCAAACAAGGTGATTTGGTAATGATTGATGATCATATCAACTTACAAAACGGTAATCCATTAACCGGGAAAAATGATGATGCATTAGGTTCCCGTTTTCCTGATATGAGTGAACCTTATAATGTTCGTTTAAAAAAATTATTACAAGAGAAAGCAATAGAATTAAATATCAAATTATCTAAAGGCGTTTACGCCGCTGTTAATGGACCAAATCTTGAAACAAAAGCAGAGTATCGTTACTTAAAAATAATTGGTGCTGATATTGTTGGTATGTCAACCGTGCCTGAAGTAATTGCTGCAAATCACATACAGTTGCCTGTGGCAGCCATTTCTGTTATTACAGATGAATGTGACCCGGACAATTTAAAGCCAGTAAATATTGCAGAAATAATTGAAGCGGCTGGCAAAGCAGACGAAAAATTAAGTAAGTTATTGTTTGAAACAATTGTTGCTTTATAATGAAACAGGCGCTAATTATCTTTCAAAAAAATCCTGTGTATGGTAAAGTAAAAACTAGATTGGCTGCAACTATTGGCAATGATGAAGCATTAGCAATTTACAGGCAACTTATTCAGCATACACATTTAATTACGCATGAACTTAAGGCCGATAAAATAGTTTTTTATTCTGATGTAATTGATGAAGATGATAATTGGAATAATGAATATCTAAAGCAATTACAAAAAGGAAATGATTTAGGTGAAAGAATGATGAATGCATTCAATTATGTTTTTCAAAAACATTTTTCAAATGCAATTATTATTGGAACTGATTGTGCTGAACTTGATGAACTAATCATTTTGAATGCATTTGACAAATTGAATGAATATGATGTTGTAATTGGTCCGTCTGCAGACGGTGGTTATTATTTATTAGGAATGAAAGAAATAACTAAGCATTTGTTTACTGCAATTGAATGGAGCACAAACAAAGTTTTAAACACAACAATTGAACGTTGCCGTGCAAATAACCGTTCTTATTTTTTATTAAAAGAATTGCACGATATAGATGAAGAAAAAGATTTAGCATACATGAAAGTAATTCAATGAAGCAGCAACTCATTTTTGTTTATAACGCTAATAGCGATTCTTTCAGTTCACTCATAGATTTTGCACATAAAATAATTTCACCTAATACATACAACTGCAATTTATGCAGTTTGACCTACGGCAACTTTTCAGTAAAAAAAGAATGGAAAGATTTTGTTCAACAATTAGCCATTGAAACTATTTTTCTGCATAAAGACGAATTTGAAAAATTATATCAATCACAAACAAATTTGCCTGCAGTTTTTATTAAAGAAAAAGATAGCTTGAAAGAAATAATTTCTGCTGAAGAAATTAATCAATGTGAAAATTTATTTAGTTTAAAAGAATTGATTTCATCAAAGCTTTTATTGTATGCTAAGCATTATCATTCCAACATATAATGAAGCTGAGCAAATTGCTAATACGATTTTGTTAGTAAAGCAAAATGCAGGTGAAAAACAATATGAGATTATTGTTGTTGATGGCGGAAGCAACGATGAAACAATTTCCATTGCAAAAGCAGCCGGTGCAAAAACTTTTATAAGTAATAAAAAAGGAAGAGCAGCGCAAATGAATTACGGCGCTAAGCAAGCAAAATATGATGTTTTATATTTTTTGCATGCAGATAGTATTCCGCCAAACAACTTTTTACAATATATTTTTAATGCAATAGACAGAGGTTATTCAAGCGGTTGTTTTCGCTTGCAGTTCGATTATAATCATTGGTTTTTAAAAGCGAATGCATGGTTTACGAAGTTTGATGTAAATGCAGTTCGTTTTGGCGATCAAAGTTTATTTGTTACCGCAAATGTGTTTAATAAATGTGGTGGCTTTAGCGAAGATTTGTATATGATGGAAGACCAGGAGATTATTCATCGCTTAAAAAAATTTGGAAGATTTATTGTAATGAATAATGTGGTTACAACGTCGGCAAGAAAATATCATGATAATGGTATTTACAGAATGCAGGCAATATTTTTTCGCATCTTGTTTTTATATTACATGGGTTATTCGCAGGAACGTTTATTAAAATTGTATAAGCGTTTGATAAGAAAAAATAAGCTATGAATTTTGCGTGAGGGATAGAAGCGAAAAGCCCACAGCTGAAGCACTTGTGCGCTGGATTTGTGGCGAGGACTTGCAGCGAATAGCCCGACCCTTGCCTAGCTTGGGACACGCCCAAAAAAATAAAAATAATTTGTATGAAACCAAATGATGATAATGCAAAACTTTCAACAGCGCAAAGACCTTTTCGTGTGTTGATTATTTCCGGCTCTGACAGGAGACAGTATAATTGTCCGGGCGTTGATAGTAAATCAAGAATGCTGATGCTGAAGATGGCAGAGATGCTGCCGCAGGATTGGGAAATTGATTATGAAGATTTGGGCAACGTGTATGCGAGAGAAAAAATTCAAAGCTGTAATGCCTGCGTTTCTACTTCAATGGCTTTGTGTGTTTGGCCATGTAACTGTTATGAAAAAGATAGCGGTAAAGAACCTGATTTAATGTGGAATTTAGATATGTATGCGCGACTGGATATGGCTGATGCATGGGCAATAATTGGTCCTATAAACTGGTATGCGCCGCCGAGTAATTTAAAGTTGATGTTTGATCGTTTAGTGTGCATGAATGGCGGTAATCCGGATGAAAAAACAATTGATCATAAAAATCCTGAGAAAGCAATGGCATTGGAACATTCAGAAGAATGGAAGAAGATGAGTGTTAATCATCTTGAAGGAAGAACGGCTGCATTTTTTTGTTATGGTGATGAAGGTGGCGATGAAA
>JBDUBY010000329.1:0-13624 GCA_040003735.1 Parafilimonas sp. | reverse complement strand
TAATGAGCTGTGGAAGTTGCGGTACAAAACCAGGTGGATGTAAAAGTAATGGCAGTTGTAATACGGGCAGTTGTAACCGCATGAACGTGCACGACTGGCTTTGGAACCTTCCAATTAGCGATGTGGAAAGCGCTTGTAAAATTGTGGAAGTAAGCTTTAATCAAGGCAGCCGGAAAGATTACTACCGCAATGCTTCTTTACAATATTTTGAGAAAGGAGATATGGTAACTCTTGAAGGTACCAATGGTTTTGATGTGGGTGAAGTGAGCTTGACGGGAGAATTAGTAAGGCTGCAGTTGAAGAAAAAAAATATCAGCGAGTTTGGCATTGATATGAAAAAAATTCTGCGCCCAAGCAGTGAGAAAGATCTTGAACTTTTTGAAAAGAATAAAGCACGTGAACGTGATACGCTTACTTTAAGCCGTGTTATTGCCAAAAACCTCAATCTTGATATGAAACTGATTGAAGTAGAAATTCAGGCAGATGGTAAAAAAGGAACATTTTTTTATACAGCAGATGACCGTGTAGATTTTCGTGAATTGATAAGGCAATACGCCGGCGAGTTCAGGTTAAAAATTGAAATGCGCCAGGTTGGAATAAGGCAAGGCGCCGCAAAAGTTGGCGGCATCGGCAGTTGCGGAAGAGAATTATGTTGTTCAACATGGCTTACCGATTTTAAAAGTGTAACTACAACAGCAGCACGTTATCAAAACCTTTCAATCAATCAAACAAAATTGAGCGGGCAATGCGGAAGATTGAAATGTTGTTTAAATTATGAACTGGATACTTATTTAGATGCCTTGCAGGATTTTCCGGATAATGCAGATACTTTGGAAACTTCGAAAGGCATGGCGATTTTAATCAAAAAAGATATTTTCAAAAATTTGATGTGGTACATTATACAGGGCGGCGCTAAACATTATCCTTTAACCATTCGCCGTGTAAAAGAAATTAAACAGCAAAATGCGAGAGGTATAAAAGTGGATGACCTGCAGCCGGTTGAACTTTCCACATCAAAAGAAATAGAACATGGTTTTGTTGATGTGGTTGGGCATTTAACCATCAGCAATCTTGAAAAAACAACGCAGCGTAACAGGGAAAAACAAAAACAGGAAAGAAGAGGCAATCCAAATCAACAACAAAACCAACAGCGGAATAAACCACCACAACAAAATCAACGGCCGCCACAACAACGGCCTCCGCAAAACCAACAAAGACCAAACAGGCCGCCACAAAATAATAACAGAAATAAACCACCACAGCCGCCGCAGCAGCCACCACCGCAAAAAGACAATTGATTATTCTTTTCCTGCTCTTAATAAATCGGTTTTAAGCAGATCGTTTTTCTTGCTTGCTTTCAATTCTTTGCAAAGTTTCTTTTTATCTTTTTTATTAAATTGATATAAGCCTTTCAAATTTGGCTTGCCCGCATCAACCCACGCAGAAAACCAAAAATCGGCAACCATGGCTGATGATTTTATCAACTGATCATTAATAGTTGAGCCTAATGCCGCGGCATATTGTTTGGCAAAAGTATTCGTGTATACTTTCGTTTTTTTACCGTAATACATTTTCTCAATATACTTTGAACTGCCAGTAAAATTTTTGGCAACTTCTTTTTCTTTCTGAAATAATTTAGGCAATAAAGCATGTGCACTTCGTACTGCATTCCAAATTGCAACAGGTTTATTTTTTATATAAGTTGCTTTGTGTTTCGAATGTAAATTATAAGTACTCAATTCAAGTTCTGGGATCGCTGATTCCCATAAAGCATGCAAACCTTTCTGATTCGTTAATTGTCCGTCATAATTATTGGTTGTATGCAAAGGCACGTTTGCATCTTCAATGTAATGCGCAACATCATCAGCATAAAAAATAATGCTATCTGCATTTTTTTGTTTGAATGCATTCACCAAAGAATCATATTCAATTAAAATTTGGTAAGGCACATAGCCATATCTTTTTAATGTGTCCAAAGAATATTTTGCAACAGCAGTTTGCCAATCCAAAGGCATTGTGTTTATTGCATTTTCTCCATAATTTTCAATATCAATAAAATGTTTTGCAGATTCGTTTTTGTCTGTATAGCGACGTTTATCAGGCCTAATTGCATTGGTAGTCAGCGAATCAATATTTGAAAAAAAGAATCGTCTTAAATTTTTTGGTAATTGATAAACCGCTAACTGCGTGGCAGTTTCATGTACATAAAATCCCCAACTGCAAAGAGATATCATAATTGTAAAGCAGGATGAAAACAATACAATACGATCCAGATTCTTTCTCATACAATTTCTTAAAACGCAAATGTAATTTGTATGTATGCTGATTGAATTAAATATATGTGAAGCCTGATTTAAGTTCTGCGTAACAATAATAAATAAAACACAACGTATTTTTGCCGCCGATGAATGCTGAGGCGCAAAAATATGAAGCTGTAATTGGTTTAGAAGTGCATGCACGACTTTCAACCAACAGCAAATTATTCAGCAGCGATGCAAATGCTTATGGCGCTTCTCCAAATGAAAATGTTGGCGTAATTACGTTAGCGCACCCGGGTACGTTACCTAAAACAAATAAGAAAGCAATTGAATATGCAGTGATGACGGGCATCGCATGCAACTGCGTCATTAATCAAGAAAATTATTTTGCGCGCAAACATTATTTCTATCCTGATTTGCCAAAAGGTTTTCAAACTTCCCAGCATACAGCGCCAATTTGCTTAGGGGGATTTGTTACAATAAAATTACCTGAAGGCGAACGCAATGTAAAACTGCATCATATACATCTTGAAGAAGATGCCGGCAAAAGCATTCATGATATGGATGATGATTATAGTTTTATTGATTTGAACCGTGCAGGCACACCTTTGATTGAAATTGTTACAGAACCTGACATGCATTCTGCAGAAGAGGCCGGTTTGTTTGTAACTGAATTAAGAAAACTCGTTCGCTGGATAAATGTTTGTAATGGTAATATGGAAGAAGGAAGTTTGCGGTGCGATGCAAATGTTTCATTAAGATTAAAAGGTGAAACAAAGCTTGGAACAAAAGTAGAAGTGAAAAATCTTAATTCAATACGTAACATAAGAAAAGCGATTGAATTTGAAATTGACAGAATGATTGTAATGCTTGATAATAATGAAAAAATTATTCAGCAAACAAGAAGCTTTGATGCAACAAATGATACAACATTTTCTATCCGGGAAAAGGAAGAAGCAAATGATTATCGCTATTTACCTGAACCAGATTTGCCGCCTTTGAATTTAAGCGATAATTATATCAGCAACATAAAAAATAGTTTGCCTGTTCTGCCACAGCGTTTATTTAAAAAGTATCAATCTGAATTTGATTTGAATGAATATGATGCTGCACAATTAACCAGCGAAAATGAAATTGCAAATTATTTTGAAGAAGTAATTCAGCACACAAAAAATTATAAAGCAGTTGCTAACTGGATCAATGGCCCGGTAAAGCAATTGATAAATGAGTCAAAAATTTTATTGAACGATATTCCTGCAAACAGGCTTGCAGAAATAATTAATATTGTTGAAACAGGCGAGGTAAGTTTTTCAAACGCATCAGCAAAATTGTTGCCGGCAATAATCAAGCAATCTTCTGAAACCGTTGCGCATCTTGCGTTACAGCTTAACATCATTCAAACAAAAAATACAGATGAATTAAAAGAATGGGTAGCTATTGTTTTAAATAAAATGCCTGATAAAGTTGCTGAATATAAAAAAGGAAAAAAAGGTTTAATGGGTTTGTTTGTTGGCGAAGTAAAAAAATTAAGCAAAGGCAAAGCCAATGCTAAAATAGTAACGAGCATTTTTGAAAAGGAATTAAATTAAATGAATCAATATTTGTAAAATGAAAAATGTACTATACATCGTTTTTGTAATGCTGATTGCATCATGCAAAAACGAAACCGGCAGTTTTACTGTTAATGGAAAAATAAAAAGATCAACTTCTGATACGGTTTATCTTGAAGAACTTTCTTATAATTCGCCAGATTTAAAAGTTATAGATTCTGCTAAAATAAGTTCTGATGGCAGCTATTCATTAAAAGGTGTTTCTCCGCAACAAAATTTATTTGTCGTTGGCTTTAAAAATAATCCTGCGATTATTTTAATAAACGATTCAAAAAATATGAATATAGATTTTGATCTTGGCGGTGTAAGTTTTCCCGATATAAAAGGCTCTGATGCAACACAAGAATTATATGCTTTCATTAAAAGTTATTGGGGCAGGGATTCTTTGCTTTCATCCACGTATTCCCAGCTTGTTTCGCTTGGCAAAGAAGCGAACCAGGATACAATAGTGCTTAAAAATTTAGAAAAACAATACACACAGCAATTAAGTGCGTTAGGTGATTTGATAAGTGGGTTTATTAATAAGTCGAAGAACCCTGCAGCTATATGTTTTGTTATTGATAAAGCAAAAGGCGCTATTGCACCTGAAGAGTTAGTTTCATTAGTAGATAATGCGGCTAAACGTTTTCCAAATCATACCGGTATAGCTTCTTTTAAAACTGCACTTGCACAAAAGCCAGCCACTTCTGCAAATACAACTTATGCTTTGCTTAATCAGCAGGCGCCTGATTTAACAATGGCTGCTCCGGATGGAAAAAATATCAGCATCAGTAGTTTTAGAGGGAAATATGTATTAGTTGATTTTTGGGCAAGCTGGTGCAATCCCTGCAGGCAGGAAAATCCAAATGTTGTAGCTGCTTATAGTAAATTCAAAAATAAAAACTTTGCAATACTTGGTGTTTCGCTTGATGATGATAAAGCTGCGTGGCTAAAAGCAATCCAAGACGATCATTTAACGTGGGCACATATGAGCGATCTTCAATCTCCAAGTGCTGCTGCAACAACTTATCAATTTGATGGCATTCCATTTAATGTGTTGATAGATCCTTCAGGAAAAATAATTGCATCAGGGCTGAGAGGCGAAGACCTTGAACAAAAATTAGCCGAAGTACTTCATTAGTTTTGTTCTTAACACAGCTTTCCATAAAAAAATTCATAAGTATTAAAAATTTGATTTTACTTTGTTTTTCAAAGCGCTTTTATGAATGAATCTGAAAAGCTCTCCAATGAGCTAAAGGATATAAAACAAATAATGGAAAGAAGCAGCCGCTTTATAAGCTTAAGCGGTTTAAGCGGCATTTCTGCGGGCATATGTGCTTTGATTGGTGCGTGGCTTTCAGGAATTGTAATAGAAAGAAATAAACGGGCAGTTCATAATTTAAAAAGATCCATTGCTGATACAGATTCTATCATGTATGGTGATTTTATACACAGCCATTTATTCCAGATAGCCATTATAACATTTTTTGCTTCAGCTTTTTTTGCTTTCTTATTTACATATCGCCGCAGCAAAAAAACCAATACGCCAATTTGGGGAATTACAGCTCGCCGGTTAACCATTAATGTAGTTGTGCCAATGATAGCTGGCGGGATTTTTTTATTTGCGCTTATTCGCGATGGCGTTTACGGTTTTATTGCGCCAGGCTGTTTAATATTTTATGGATTGGGTGTTTTAAATGCGAGTAAATACACGCTGCCAGAAACAAGATATTTGGGTTATGGTGAAATAATAATCGGGTTAATAAATCTTTTTTTTATGGGGCAGGGATTGTATTTCTGGGCTGCAGGTTTTGGAGCGTTACATATTTTTTATGGAGCCTTTATGTGGTCGAAATATGAAATGAAGTCATAAAAATATGATGAAGTTCCATCTGCCAGGAAAAATAGTCAGATGAAAGAAACTGAAGAAATTATTAATGAAAAATCCGATTGAAAATTTAAATAAAACGTTTGATAGCCGTATTCGTTTGGGAATAATGAGTGCGCTTATGGTTAATGCATCTATAAATTTTAATGACTTGAAAGAACTAATAAATGTAACAGACGGAAATCTTGCCAGCCATATTAAAGCACTGGAAGAAAACGGATATATAAAAGTGCAGAAAGGGTTCATCGGCAGAAAAACAAATACACTTTACTCTGCAACAAAGGCTGGTGAAAAAGCATTCCGTACACATCTTGATGCATTGGAAAAGATAATTAAGAATATGAGGTAAAAAAATTTTGTTAATAAACTTTGAAATTCAAAGTACTTTTTAAAAATGAATAAAATAGTAACATCTCCTTCACTTGCAGTAAAACTGTGGCTATGTTCAGCATTAAATCTTGCTGTTGGATTTACTATTTATTCATTTGTTGAAGATAGAAATCCAGGTTATTTTATTTTAATTATTTCATTTTTTGCTTTTTTAATCGGAAGCATTCCTGCTTTTTTCGTATTAATAATTTTTCAACCTTTAATAAAAAAATTTATAAACACTTACTCAAACAAAATTGCTGCGTTACTTTTTGTTTTCTTTTTAATTGCTATTCCATATGGATTAGTACTGTCGTTTATAACAGATGATTTGTTCAATCTATATTCAAAACAAATTCCTTATCCTTTAACTGTTGCGCTCTGTGTTGTAACTGTATTTGCTGCAACATTTATTTCTTTTATTATCAACTTAAAACGAATAAAATTTTTTTTCTCATCAGCCAATAAAAATATAACTACAATGGAAGAAACAAGCCAGCCTTTTGCGCTTGCAAAACAAAGTTCGCACGCAAACAAAATATGGGTAAAAGGCATTATAACTGCAGTACTTATTTTATTAATGCTTATCCCAACAGTATTTGTTTCAAATCTTGTTGAAGAACGGCAACAACGCCAGGAAGAAGTTAAGAATGAAGTAAGCAGTAAATGGGCAGGAGAGCAAAATATTACTTTCCCTTATTTATCCGTTCCTTATACCAATACAATCACTTTAGCAAACGGAAAAACATCTATTGATAAAAGATTTTTTGTTATTCTTCCTGAAAATTTAAATGTTACAGGTTCTGTAAATACTGAGCAACGCAAACGTTCTATTTACAGTGTGCTTTTATATAATAGTTCGCTTGAGGCAAAGGGAAATTTTAATATACAATTTCCACAGGATGTTGATACTTCTGTAATTAACTGGAATGAATCAAAAATTTGTTTAGGTGTTTCAGAATTTAAAGGCATTCAGCAAAAGATCACAGCAAAAATTAATAATGTTTATTACGATTTTTCTGCAGGAATTCCTACTAACGAAATTGATTCAGTTGGATTGTCTTCGCCAATTATTTTAAGTGCTGATGATATTGGGAAAAATATATCTTTTGAATTGCCTTTGAAAATAAAAGGAAGTGACCAACTACATTTTTTGCCGCTTGCAGGTAATAGCCAGTTTAATTTAACATCAAACTGGAACAGCCCTTCTTTTGATGGAAATACTTTACCAAACGAAAGAAATTTGAACAATAATGGTTTTGAAGCGAGCTGGAATTTTAATAAGGCTAATCTTCCGTTTACTACAGTCTTAAAAAATTTCAATTTTAAAAAAGATGATTACGCGTTTGGCGTAAGCCTTTTGCAGCCTACAGACCAATATGCAAAAACATTGCGTTGCGTTAAGTATGCCATATTATTTATTGGCTTAAGCTTTTCATTATTTTTTATTATAGAAATAATGCAGAACAAACCTTTTCATCCTGTTCAATATGTTTTGGTAGGGCTCGCCCTAATAATTTTTTATACGTTGTTATTATCAATAAGCGAATTTTTGTTATTTGATATTGCTTATCTAATAGCATCAACGGCTACAGTTACGTTAATATCGCTTTATGCAAAAAGCCATTTTAAAAGCTGGAAAACCGCAGGTGTTTTTGCGGGTGTAATTGGTGGTATCTATAGTTTCATATTCGTGTTAATCCGGCTTGAGGATACGGCTTTGCTTGTTGGAAGTATTGGGTTATTTGTGATACTTGCTTTAGCAATGTATGCAAGCAGAAAAATTAATTGGTATGGCAATTCTTTAATAAATAATACAACAATCTCTTAATGCATTGCAAAAACTGTAAAACAAATGCACACAACAATATTAATTATAGTCAAAAGAAATAATCTTAATTTTTATGATACGCTTTAAAATAATACTTCGCTCAATGCTCTCGCTGCCAGTTGTTAGGGAAGCACAAGATCATTATACAATTGTTTTGTGCACACTGTTATATTTTGGAATTCTTTTTATAGTGCTTAAAACATTTAAGTACAACAAAAGCAATCCCGGAGAATAAAATTTTAATTAATGATTGAAAATAACCAGGCAACTATTTACCGGCAAACACTTAACAGAACTTTTATAAATGCCTTTAACGGAATTCAATATTTTTTCAGAACAGAACGAAATGGAAAAATACAGGCAAGTGTTGCCATTTTTGTAATACTGGCAGGCTTCTATGTAAAGCTTTCTGCCTTTGAATGGATCATCACGCTGCTTTGTATTGGTGCAGTATTATCGCTGGAAATGTTAAACACTTCACTTGAATATTTATGCAATATTGTTCACGGTGAGTATCATCCTGTAATAAAAATTATAAAAGATGTTGCAGCTGGCGCCGTGTTGGCTGTTTCAATTATTAGTTCAGTAATTGGTTTAATCATTTTCATTCCTAAATTATTATTATTGATATGAATGTGCTATAAAGTTTATGCAATTCATCTAACAAAAAAAATCAAACATGCATTTGAAACTAAGAAGAATGAATGATACACAGAAGCTAATTTCTGTTTCACTAATATTTACATTATCGCTTTTGTTTGTAAGAGTAATTTATACAGGAGGGCTTATGTATTTCTTTTATCCCTGGAATTTATTCCTTGGTTTAATCCCGCTTTTTTTTAGCGGGTTATTGGTGAAACAAAAAACTATTAATTATAAAAGCATATTGTTTTTTGGAATGTGGCTTTTGTTTGTACCCAACGCGCCTTATTTAATTACAGATATTTTTCATTTTGAAGCAAGGCCGCCGGTTCCTTCATGGTTTGATCTTATGCTTGTAGTCTCCGGTGCATGGTGTGGAATTTTGTGCTTTATAGTTTCATTATTAAGAATAGAAAATTTTTTAAATGCTGTATGCACCAGAAATTTTGCAAATACAATAATGCCTTTACTAATTCTTCTTTGCGGTTACGGGGTTTATATAGGCCGGTATTTACGCTATAACAGTTGGGATGTAATTACTAATCCTTTTAATATTATTAAAACTTCCACTCATCATATTCATCATCCGTTTCAAAACCTGAACGTTTGGTTATTCACTTTTATATTTTCATTGTTTCTTGGAATTATGTATTTCACTATAAAAAAACTGCCCCGCGCTTTGTTTGCAACAGGGCAGTTCTAAATTTGTTACGATTTTAAAAATCAAACCCAAGAGAAAAATAAAAAATAGCAGGTCCCCTGAAAATTCCTCGCATTTGCCAGCCAATATCACCTCTTATAAAATAACCTAATAAAGTACTTCTTGCGCCAAAACCATAACCGCCGGCTAACGGACCTAAACCACCAGCTCTTACTCTTACAGATAACGGACTTATTCCGCCAAACGGATCATCCGGTCCCTGGTAAATAATCTCTGGTCTTTTAATATTACTTATTGGGCCGTTCCATGCTGTTCCCAAATCAAAGAATTGTATCAACTGAAAGTTGCGCACAAAAGCATTATTAATTGGGCTGCTGAAAAAAGTTGTAAAAACAGGCAATCTTAATTCACTATTTATAACAAGATTATTGTTTCCGTTAGCAACATTTTGATCAAAGCCTCTTAAGTTTAAAGCAAGGGTTTGAAAAGCATAAGGCACCGACGGATCTGCAGTATTTATTTGATTAAATTTGGGAGAAAGCCAACCATCTTCACCACCTAAATAATAAATAATTTTAGCTTCGCCGAAAGAAAAATCTCCAGCACCTCTTAAAGCCCAAATAAAATTGCGGTAAATTTTTACATAGTTGCGTACATCAAAGCCAACATTGGTAATAGGGTTTCCTGTTAACGAAGATCCTCCGGTGGGTACGAAATACTCAGCATAAATTTTCCCACGTAACCCATTCCAAATGTTATCCGCAGGATTTATTGAATTATCATACACATATTCCAATCTTGCCTGCACAGTATTTGATACTGAATCTTTTACTTTTAATGCTTCCGGATAGCCGGCAACGCCTGCATATAACGGACGCAAGATTCCAATATCCTTTCTAAGCCCAACCGTTAAACGCAAACTTTTAGTTTCATCAAATGGATACGAAACATTTGCCTGGTATAAATTAGTAATTACTTCATTATCTACATCACTTAAACTTATATTTAAAACAGGATCGATGCCGTTAAAAAAGCCGGGATAGTTTGTAACGTTACTCCTGTAATAAGTTAAACCCCAATCAAGGCGTTTGCGGTAATTCTGATAACTAACAAACACATCTTTATCAGTTAACGAAGTGCCGAGACGAAAACCACCAATCAGTTTTACATCTTCCATAATATCGCTTACACCAACCCTGAATGTAAAGCTTACGGCATCATTATTATTAAGGCGAATGGGACCTGATTGCGCATAACCTCCAAACGGTTGATAACGGTTTACAAGTATGTTGTTGGTAAAACCAGCCAGCACATAATCTGCTTCAAATTTTTTCTTGTAGTCGAAAAGTTTTGCTTTGCTTACATAGTCAATTCCTGGTTGTGAAACAGGTTCTTCTGATGTTGTTGATTGCGTAGTATCAACTTTATTAGAGGAAGAATCTTCAAACTCACTTTGAAATTGAGTGTTATTTTCCTGCTTAGTTTCCTCTTCCTGAACCTGTATGCTTTTTGCACCTTCAAGTTTTTCTGCCGTTATTTTTCGGCGTACAAAATCTGTTGGCCTTGCGTTTATATTTCTTTTGCGCAAGGTTGCGGAATCAACTTTCAGTTTGTATAAAAATTTATAGTCTCCTTCACGCCTAACTTCACTTATCTGGCTGTTGTTGCCGGCAACTCTTGTTTCCAATAAACTGCTTTGATAATTTGTGATTGGAAAAGTGTAGGTACTGTCAAGATAAACTTTAAAATAACTTACACTATCCGGCTGAGATTTTTGCCAGGCGCGTAAAGTTGAATCCATTTCTTTTGGTTCAGGATTACGCAAAACATCTTCACCAATATAATACAATGTATCAAGGCCGCCGGTTTGTGTAGTAAAGAATCCTGCCCAGCGATTATTGATTCCATTTTCATCGCTCACAAATGTGAAATGGTTTTGATTGTACTGCATCGGATAACGTGCATCACCATACTTCATGTTAGTGAGTTGTGTTATTTGCCTGAACTCGCTGTTATTATTTATATCTGCAAGAAATATATTGAAATGATTACGGCTGGGCAAAACAGTATCAGAATTTGGCGCATTTATTCCGGGTCTGTTTGATGCAAAAATTACTCCGAGCCTGCCAGGAAATGATACGAATGTTGGGTCAAGATCATCATACACATCATTTGTTATTTGTTTTATTTGGCCGTTATCAATCCTGTAAGTATATATATCGCTGTGGCCATTTTTAACTGCACTTAATAAAAGAGTATTTGCATTAAAAATAAATCCCGCATCAAGTATTTGATCAAAGCCTTCAAGTTCCTGTTTGTAACGTTTTATGTTAGCGACTGCATCATACACAAACATATTGGTCTTGCCTTCTTTTGTGTAAATGCAAAGCAGGCGGGAACCTTTTCCATCCCATGCAAGAATTGGCATGTTAGGATTCATATCACCGGCAATAGTGCGTACGCCATAATCAATCAGCGTTTTTTCGTTATACAAATTATCGTAATACTTTATTTTGTAAACACCTTTTGTAAACTTCACAACAGCATAAGAATTATTTTTTGCATTTGGATTGGCAGTAAAATGATAGAAGTCACTTTTTGCCACATCTTCAACAACTGATAATTTACCACGTGGTGCATTGCGACGTTGTTTAATATCTGCTACATAAAGCTCCTGTTCATCATTCATAAAATCTGCAAGTACATATTTGAATTTCTTTTTACAGATTTTCTGAGAAGCAGTATTTAAGCTCTTATACAATCTTGCGAGGTATAAAAAATAAGTAACATTTTGCGGCTTATATTTTCTGGCAATATAATACCAAAATGCGTTGCCCGCAAGCAACGGTTTATCAAAAGCAAATTGATAAAAGTTGTTATAATCTCCGCTTAAGATCACATTTTTTAAAGCATCATCTTTTTCAATGCTCCAGGGGTCTGCAATGTATTCAACATAACCATCGGTTAACCATTGAGGCAAATCAAGCAATGCCTGGTTGCTTGCAAATTCGCCAATATCATCTCCAAACAAAATATTATCTGTAAGAATTTTTGCGATGCCTTCACGCACTTTTAAACGAAATGTATTATGGTTTCCATCAAAGTAAAGTGGAATGCGGCTGTTTACTAATTTGGTTAAGCCGCCGGCATTTTGCCAATCAATACCAAGCCCAATATTGCTCGATTTATAATCTTCATAATTATTATACAAAACAAGCGTAGCGCGGCGCTGCAACGTGTAATCAATATCTGTTTCAATAGAATCTAATTCTCCTTCTGCAAGTTGCACAACAAACTTTGCAAGCTCTAACCCGCCGGTATTATAATACACGTCAAAGTTTTTGCTTTGATAAAATTTCCAGTCAAATTTTTTATATTGAACTCTATTCTTTCCAAAATCAACCGTATTAACCTGGGCCGAAAGAAAAATTGGCAAAAGCAGCAGTGATATTCCAAAAACAACTTCCGTTCTCAAACGTTTACTTTGCATAATTGTCATTAAAATCTTAAAATTAGCGTAATTACTTGTAAAGGACTTGCAAAAACTAACATGATAAAAGTAGAATATTTTACAATGAACCCTCTTGCTGAAAATACTTATGTGTTGAGCAACGAAAAAGGTGATGCACTTATTATTGATCCCGGATGTTATTTTACCGAAGAAGAAAAAACACTTGAAAATTATTTCAAAGAAAACAATTTAAAACCGGTGCAATTACTAAACACGCATTGCCATATTGATCATGTTTTTGGCAATAACTGGGCACACAAAAATTATGGTTTGGAATTGTATATGCATAAGGATGAACAACCGGTTTTAGCGTTTACGCCTTCATTTGGAAACATGTATGGTTTAAGTTTTATAAACTACAACGCAGCATTTCATTTTTTAAAAGAAGGCGATGAAATTTTTTTAGGAAATGATAAACTGAAAGTATTGTTTACACCAGGGCATTCGCCTGCGAGTATTTGCTTTTATTGTGAAGCACAAAATTTTGTAATAGGTGGTGATGTGTTATTTTATGAAAGTGTTGGCCGTTTTGATTTACCCGGGGGAAATGAAGCGCAGTTATATAAAAGCATAAAGGAAAAATTGTACGTTTTGCCTGATGAAACGATTGTTTATCCCGGTCACGGAGAACCAACAACAATTGGCCATGAAAAAAAGCATAACCCGTTTGTGCGGTTACAATAATTGCAAAGAAAGAGACGAATAATTTTTGTGTTTGCTCTGTAAATATTTTTCATGAATAATTTCACTCATTGGCTTTTCATACACTTTGCTTTCAATCCACGATATAACATCTAAATAAGCAAATGCCCTTGTTTCAAAACGGTTTTTTTCCAGGTGTTTTATGCGGAATAAGAAATTTTCAAGTTCTGGTT
>JBDUBY010000234.1:0-4028 GCA_040003735.1 Parafilimonas sp. | reverse complement strand
TTATTTACCGGATAGTTTAAAGAATAATAAGAGCCATAACACTATGTTTATGCTGCCTTTTATTCTTGGATTGATAGGAATGTTCTATCATTTTAAAAGAAAAGGAAGCGATGCATTAATAACATTACTGCTTTTCTTTTTCACTGGTTTTGCAATCATTGTTTATTTAAACCAGGCAGGTTACCAGCCGCGTGAACGAGACTATGCATTTGCAGGATCATTTTACGCATTCGCCATGTGGATTGGTTTGTCCGTACCATATTTTATTGAGCTTGCAACAAACTGGGATCAGAAAATATTAAAATCAATACTTGTTGGTGGCGGTGTTGTTGGTGCCTTGTTTTTATTAGGCGGCATCTCTGCAGGTGGCGGTGTAATGTTGGGCGTTGGCTTCGCCGTTTTGTTTGCGGCAGTTGCAGCAGGCGTTCCTTATATAGTTAAGAACCTGAAAAAAGGTACAACTATAGCATTTGCTTCAATTCTTATAGCATTGCTTGTTCCAATATTAATGGGTGAACAGGAATGGGATGATCACGACAGGCATAAAAAAGAATTAGCACGTGATATTGCCAAAGATTATCTTGAAAGCTGCGCTCCAAATGCAATTCTTTTCACCTTTGGTGATAATGATACTTACCCGCTTTGGTACGACCAGGAAGTGGAAGGAATACGCCCTGATATTCGTGTTATTAATACAAGTTTGCTTGGTACAGATTGGTATATTAACCAGCTTAGATATAAAGTAAACCAGAGCGCCCCAATTGATGTATTGATGACACCTGACCAGATTGAAGGCAATAAACGTGATGTAGTTTTCTTTAATGCCAATCCTCAATTTCCTGAAACGCGGTATTATGATCTTTACCAAATGATGAAAGATTATGTTGGTACAGATGCATCATTAGTTGGTGCACAAAACGGAAACCAGTATAATACATTTCCTGTACATAAAGTTGCAATTCCGGTTGATAAACAACTTGTATTAAGTAACGGAACAGTGAATAAAGATGATAGTGTACTGGATGCAGTTCGCTTCAATATTCCTAAAAACAATTTATATAAGAATGATCTTGCCATTCTAAATATAATTGCAGCAAATAAATGGAAACGCCCCATTTATTTCACGATGCCTTACGATGAGCTTGGATTCGCAAGTTACATACGCAGGGATGGCTTATCTTATCGTTTGGTACCTGTACAAAATTCCACTGTAAACACAGATTGGGCCTATAATGTTGTAATGAAGAAGTTTGGTTTTGGAAACGCAAATCTTCCTAATGTTTATTTTGATGAAGAAAACAGGAGACATTTAAATACCATTCGCAAAGCCGAAGTAGATATCGCTTTTGATCTTATCAATAAAAACAAAAAAGATTCGGCAAAATCTGTTTTGGAATTGGTTGATAAAAATATGTTGCAACAAAATTTCCCTTACGGAATGGTTAGCCGTGGCAACGATCATAACCAGCTTTCATTAGCTGTTATGCAGGCTGCTTATTTAGCTGATGATAAACCTTTGGCTGAAAAAGTTGGTAAATCAGTTAAAACAGACTTGCAGCAACAAATAAAATATTATAACTCACTTTCTGGCTGGCAGGCAGATGGATTGAGTTATGAAAAACAAAATGCGCAGGATATATTGGATCGTTTAATACAGGTACAACAAATATTGGGTGGAAGCAAAGCGCTAACACCTGAGGCAACCGGCGAATTAAAACCGCCTCCTGATACAACAAAACCTCCAACAGATACACCAAGATAATTTTAAATCCCGCAATAAAAAGCGGGATTTTTTTTGATAATATTCATTAGCTATTCTCAGTTATCCACAATCGATAAAGTATAGTAACGCTGATTGCTGTGTGTGACTATTTTTGTTTTTTATGCCGGTAAATTATATTTATATTCTGCCTTGTGTTTTGGCGATTGTTGCTGCTGTTCAACTTTGGTATTATTTATATTTTTTTACACGCCTTTCCGGTTATAATTCCATACCAAAAGAAGCATCGCAGGAATACCCTGTGTCTGTCATCATTTGTGAAAAAAACGAAGCAGAAAATCTTGTAAAAAATCTGCCGGGGATTTTGGTGCAGGATTATAAAACCACGCATGAAATAATGGTGGTGAATGATAATTCTACCGATGAATCAAAATATATTTTAGAAGAATTTCAGCGCAGCTTTAAAGACCTCACGATTATTGCATTGAAGCAGGAAGCAAAGGGAATTCCCGGTAAAAAATTCCCATTGTCCATGGGCATAAAATCGTCTAAGCATGAAATTGTTTTATTAACGGATGCAGATTGTATTCCTGCAAGTGAAAACTGGATAAAAAAAATGCAGGATGGGTATCAGCCCGGAATTGAAATTGTACTTGGTTATGGTGCTTATAAAAAATATCCCGGCTTATTAAACAAGCTTATTCGTTTCGAAACATTTCATACAGCATTGCAATATTTTTCTTATGCACTTGCCGGCAAACCGTACATGGGTGTTGGCAGAAATCTATCATATAAAAAAGGTACTTTTCTGCGCAACAAAGGCTTTTCAACCATTAATCATATACCAAGTGGCGATGATGATCTTTTTATAAACATGGTGGCAAATGAAAAAAATACTGCAATCGTTATAGATAAAGAAGCGCATACTTTAAGTGAACCACACAAAAGCTGGCATAATTGGATGCAACAA
Source organism: Parafilimonas sp. (assembly GCA_040003735.1). GTDB lineage: Bacteria > Bacteroidota > Bacteroidia > Chitinophagales > Chitinophagaceae > Parafilimonas. The sequence continues at coordinate 1,338 of JBDUBY010000234.1, read as the reverse complement.
AAAAACAGGCATTATACTACGGCTAAATTTTATAAATCATCGCATAAGTTTTTATTATCGTTGTATTCATTTTTGCAAACACTTATATACCCGTTAACTGTTGCAACGGCAATCTTTTTTAATTGGTATATCGCAGTTGGCATATTTACAATTCGCTTAATTGTACAATCAATAGTTTGGTATAAATGCATGAAGAAATTGAATGAAGGCGACCTGTTTCCGTTGTTTATATTTTTTGATATTTGGATGTTTGCCTACAATTTATTTTTCTTTCCTTCCCTGTTTAGAAAGCCATCACGCAAGTGGGATTAATTGAAAACCTTGTTTTAATTGTATGGATATTATTCTGAAATATTTTTCTGAGTTTACAGATAAACAGCTTCATCAGCTAAGGCTTTTACAAAATTTATACGGCGACTGGAATGAGAAAATAAATGTTATATCGAGAAAAGATATTGAGCATTTATATCTTAAACATGTACTGCACTCATTAAGTATTGCAGTTGTGTTTGATTTTATTGACGGAACATCAATTATTGATATTGGAACAGGCGGTGGTTTTCCCGGGATTCCCTTAGCAATATATTTTCCAAATGTTCATTTTCATTTGGTTGATAGTATTGGTAAGAAATTAAAAGTGGTTGAAGAAGTAACATCTGTGCTTGAATTAAAAAATGTAACTGTTGAACATATACGCGCAGAGGAAATCAAGCACCGTAAATTTGATTTTGCAGTTTCACGCGCCGTTGCACCTTTAAAAGATTTATGGAAATGGAGTAAGCCTTTACTCAATAAAAAAAGTAACAACGATTTTGTAAATGGATTGATTTGTTTAAAAGGCGGCGATCTTTCTTTAGAAATTTCTGAAAGCGGGTTGAAGCCAAACCAGGTTTCATTGAATAAAATCTTTAAAGAAGATTATTTTAATGAAAAGTTTTTATTGTATGTGAAAAACGAGTAGCACCTAAGTAGTTTGATTAATTAAAGCCGGCATGCTATCATTTTTTGTAATGGTATCAACATCAAAAACAAGCTCAAAATTTTTTGTGAGTTTTTCTTTCACCTCTTCCATTGCAACAACTTTTTGCAATTCTTTTTGCAGCGATGTTACCTGTTTATTTTCAATACCACAAGGTGTAATAAAATTGAAATAATTGAGGTCAACATTTATATTCAATGCAAAGCCATGCATGGTTATCCACCTGCTGCAACGAATGCCCATCGCACATATTTTTCTTTCTTTTCCTTTAATATTTGCATCAAGCCAAACGCCTGTTTCACCAGCGCTGCGTTCACCTTTTAAACCGTATTCGCCGATGGTTAAAATAATCACTTCTT
>JBDUBY010000159.1:0-13692 GCA_040003735.1 Parafilimonas sp. | reverse complement strand
ACAAATTATTTTTCCATTCAGGTATAGCATTGCCTTTGTAAAAACAAATGCCGCTGGGTGATATTACAGGGTCCCAATAATAAACAGGTTGCTCCATTCCAGCTTTCTGCTGAATGCCATCACCAACTTTGTCGCCGCTGTATTCCCTGCCATAACTTATAACCGGCCATCCATAATTTTTGCCTGCATAAATAATATTTATTTCATCACCACCACGCGGACCAAATTCTGATTCCCATAATTCACCCGTTGCAGGATTAATATCAAGACCTTCAGGATTGCGATGTCCGTAAGAAAATATTTCAGGCATTTCACCCTGCTTGTTTAGAAATGGATTTCCTGCAGCAGGCTTACCATCAGTTGTTATTTTTAATATTTTTCCAAGATGTGAATTTAATTGTTGCGCCTGCACCCTGTTTTCAGCAGTAGATTTTTCGCCGGTACTTACAAAAAGATTTCCATTTTTATCAAACACCAGTCGTGACCCAAATTGTAAGTTGCCGTTCGTGGCAGGCGTGGCACGAAATATTACTGATATGTTTTCAACTTTGCCTGCGGCCTCGTTCAATTTTCCTTTTGCAACAGTTGTTAAACTACCTTGTTGATATTTCTCTGCATAACTCCAGTACATTATTTTATTGCTTGTGAAATTTGGGTCAAATGCTACATCAAGCAAACCACCTTGCCCTGCATAAGCCACATCGGGTAAACCTGTAATTTTTTTTACAAACTTCCCGTTTGCATCATGAATTTCTATGTAACCTGATTTTATAGTAACCATCAACCTTCCATCAGGCATAGCTACAATTGCAAACGGAGAGCCGAGCTTCTCTGCTATTTTTTCTACTTTATATGGTGTAGTTGTTTTTATGCCAGCAATTCTTGTTTGCCCGCTGAATGCAGATTTGTAATCACTGTTAGGCGGTTTCGTTTCAACCGGTGACAGACCGCTTGTATCTGCATTGTTATTAGCGACAGGAGTTGTGTTATTATTAGCACAGCCCGTTGAATAAATAAGCGTTAATATAACTGATAAGAAAAAAATATTTTTTGCCTGCATAATATTTTATTAGAAAGTAAATAGTAATTGAGAAGTTATACAGCGAATTTCATGCAACAATCGAAAAACAAAAAATATAACATGATATTCGTATAACAACTTTTTATGCCGGATAAAACAATAGCAGATTTTTTAGCAGGGAAATCGCCGCATACAATTGAATTGTTTGAACATTTCATCGCAACGTTTCAAAGCATTGGCGAAATAGAATTGCATGCTGCAAAAACTATGATTGGTATTTCCAATTCGCATAAACGCATTGCATGGATAACGCAACTCGGCAAAAATTTTATTCATGTTGTTTTTCCTTTCAAAAAGCCGCACAATGATAATTTATGCTTTACAAAAATAGCGCAGGTGCCCGGCGACAATAAACAGTTCAATCATCATTTCAGAATGCTATATACAACAGATATGAATGATGAAGTAATGCGTTTCATGAAGCTTGCTTATGATGAAGGTTGAAAGCAACTCACAGGGTAAAAATGCTTCTGCTATAAACTTTAATAAATCTCTTTGAATATGACCGCGAGTTCATAACACGCGATCATGTTAATAAGGAATTTTTGAAACGGTTTGAAGACTTGCTGAACAATTATTTTCTATCGGATAAACCGCAAACTATTGGATTGCCTTCTGTAGCGTATTGCGAAAATGAGTTGAATTTATCACCAAACTATTTTGGTGATTTAATAAAAAGGAAACTGGAAAATCAGCAAAGGAATATAAACAAACGAAAGTGATTGATGTTGCAAATTGCGTAAAGAGTTTGAGAAGTGAATAACATTAGCAATAGCTAATAAACGAAGTGTATTTAAATATTGATATCATTAACAATCTTACAAAATTTTTGCGGCATTTGTTGCATATTAAAGCGTCATTTCTTTAACATCTTTATCTATCATCAATCTTCCTGAAGTTTTGGCTTTTACTTCTTCAATTGTTACGCCTGGTGCTGTTTCTTTTAATAAAAATCCGCCAGGTGTAATGTCAATAACTGCAAGGTCTGTAACAATCTTTTTTACACAAGCCAACCCTGTTAAAGGCAATGAACATTTTGATAATAATTTGCTTTCTCCTTTTGGGTTGGTATGTTGCATAGCAACAATAATGTTCTTTGCGCTTGCTACAAGATCCATCGCACCGCCCATCCCTTTCACCATTTTACCTGGTATTTTCCAGTTGGCAATATCACCGTTATCACTTACTTCCATCGCACCTAAAACCGTAAGATCAATTTTACCGGCACGTATCATTCCAAAACTTTCAGCACTATCAAAGAAAGCGCCGCCATTAATAAGCGTTACCGTTTCTTTTCCTGCATTAATTAAATCCGCATCTATTTCTTCTTCTACCGGGTAAGGGCCCATTCCTAAAATTCCATTTTCACTTTGCAGGATAACTGTTATTCCATCCGGAATAAAATTAGCTACCAGTGTTGGGATACCGATACCAAGGTTTACATACATTCCATCTTTTAATTCCTGCGCAATGCGCTTTGCAATTCCGAATTTATCTAATGCCATTTGAAGTGAGATTTAAGAAGTAAGACGAAGAAATAAAATAAAGGATAATGACTATTCACGATTAACTGTTCGCGATTTTTATTGTTTTTCGCTCAATCCGTTTTTCGTAATTGGTTCCTTTAAAAATGCGATGCACATATACGCCTGCAACATCTATATATTCAGGATCGAGTTCGCCCGGTTGCACCAGCTCTTCTACTTCTGCAATAGTTATATCGCCTGCTTTTGCCATTGAAGTAGAAAAATTGCGTGTTGTTTTTTTGAAAACCAGGTTACCCATTGTATCACCTTTCCATGCCTTTACCAAAGCAAAATTTGCATGCAATGCATGCTCCATTAAATAATGTTTATTATTGAAAACACGCACTTCTTTACCTTCTGCTATTTCAGTTCCGTAACCTGCCGGTGTATAAAAAGCCGGTATGCCCATGCCTGCCATTTGAATGCGGGTTGACAATGTGCCTTGCGGAATTAAATCAACTTCTAATTCACCAGCCAGTAACTGTCTTTCAAACTCGGCGTTTTCACCTACATAACTGCTCATCATTTTTTTGATCTGTTTTGTTTTAAGCAACAAGCCTAAACCAAAATCATCTACGCCGGCATTGTTAGAAATACACGTAAGATTTACAACACCTTTTCTCTTTAAAGCATTAATTAAATTTTCGGGAATGCCGCAAAGGCCAAAACCACCAAGCATTATGGTCGAGTTATTTTCAACATCGAATATGGCAGCGTCTGCGTTAGCAAAAACTTTATTCATGTAAGCAAATCGTTTAAAATATAAAATGCAATATTACTGATTGATTATTGCTCTTTCTTGGTAGCATAATTAATCATTCGCTAAAATCTTTTCTGCAATTTCATCAAGCATATTTATATTATCATACACGTAAGTAAGGCCTGCCTGGTATAAATTGTCGATGTTTTCTTTTGTGGCTTCATCCATTTCAGAACATGCTTCTTTTAAACCCGGTTCAAGACGATAATAATTATTTTTAAATTCATCATTAAGTGTAAGATACATTTGGGTTAATTGATAAGCAACCGTTTCAGAATTGCCTGCCATTAAAATATCAATCACGGGTTCAAGCCATTTTATTTCACCTGCATGTTTAAATTCATCATAATGATATTGTTTTTTTATAGAGCCTGTCCCCAAAGAAATAATAAGCATATCCTGTGCAGTGGGTGCATCTTTTTTATCCGCATCTTTTAAAACTTTTGAAAAATTTGTTTTTCTTGCTTCTGCATACGCACACAATGCAGGGTTATTTGCAAACATACCTCCATCAACCAATGTATATACTTGTCCGTTCAGTGATTCAATGTGTGCCGGTGAAAAATATGTTGGCGCTGCAGATGTAGCTCTTGCAATATCTCTTATTTTGAAATTATACATGTCATCAACACATGCATCAGAACTGGTAAAGAAAATAGATTTTCTGTCAGTGATATCATACGATGTAATAAGACTCGGTTTTATAAAATTATTCAGTGTTTCATCACCAAAATAATCTGTGAGCAAATTATATATGGGATCCTGTGAATACTTTTCATGAATGATGCCGCCAGCACTCAATATTTTTTCTTTTAATGTTCTGTCGAAAATGGTGTGGCCATTTTTTATATATAAATTAACTGCTTCTTCTGCTGAATATTTTGCCTTTCCGTTTTCGCCCGGCATTAAATAAAGACAAGCTAGAATGCCGCCGGTGCTTGTGCCCGCAATCATATCAAAATAGTCGCCGATTTTGCGTGTGCCGTTATCTTTTTTTTGCAGCACTTTTTCAAGCTGCATTAATATAGTGCCGGGAATAACGCCGCGTATTCCGCCGCCGTCTATTGACAAAATTCTTATCTTTTTCATGTTTTATATAGGTTTTATTTTATGAACAAAGTAGTCGCAGTTTCCGTCGTTATGGCATCAACACAGAAGAAATTTGAATAAACTTAAACATGTTTTATTGAATGGAAAAATTAATGCATAATGAATTAATAAATTAAAGAAGTTAAAAGAGAAATCATCACCAATAAATTCATTACAAAAGCGTTTTTAGCAATGCGTATATATTTGTGAATCGAAATTGAATTTAATTTTAAAAATTATTGAATGAAGAAATGTTTGTTTGTATTTATTGTGATGATAATTGGTATTACTTCCTGCCAAAAAGGAATAACAGATGTTGTTGATACCGGAAATACAGGTGGTGACAATAACGGTGGCGACACTACTGTTTTAAATGCGTTGAAAGGATCATGGAACTTTACATCGGTGAGTGCAAACACGCAAAATTCTGTTGAGTTTACTATTGATGGCGAAACCGATAAGTCATTATCCGTTACAAATTATACTTCACAAAATAATAGCGGCACACTTGTAATTGATGATTCAATGTTTCAAATGAACAATTATACCTACACCATTGACACATCCATAGAAACGTATACTTATATTAACGACATTTTATCAGATAGCATAAATGTTCCGTTTACTTATTATGTTCCTGCAACAAATTCATCTGCAAAATATCATCTTATAGGAACTGATTCTGTGTATTTTCCAGAAGGCGGTTTTATTTCGTCCAGTAGTGATTCAACAGCATTTAAACCTTACGGTCTGAAATTTAGCATTACCGGCAACATACTTAAATTTACACAAAACATACACGTAGATACTACCGTTGTTCAATCAGGCATTACACAACATGAAACGGCAACTGGCACTGGCACATTGTTGTTTCAAAAGCCATAACGCCGCGTTATAAACTACACTTACAAATTTTATATTACTAATTTGCAGCAATGCAAATTATACCATTAAGCGAAGGTGTTTTTACTATTGATAAGTCAAAGATTTTTGTTCCGTTTGATTTGGATAAAGATGAATTACAGGCACGCAGCAGCGGCAGTTTATTGGTTGAAGTACAGCCTTTCATCATCATTACATCAAAAGATATTTTATTGCTTGATACAGGTCTTGGCTTCATGCAAAAAGGCGAAATGCAATTGCATAAAAATTTGTTAGCAAATAATATAAAGCCTGAACATGTAACAAAGGTTTTGTTATCGCATCTGCACAAAGATCATGCAGGTGGCGTGAGTTATAAAGATGCATTGGGCCATTATCACCTCTCCTTTCCAAACGCAATTTATTATGTGCAGCAAGCTGAATTTAATTTTGCAATGGATATGGGTTTTCCATCTTTTTTAACTGATGAATTTTCACTGCTTGAAAAAAATTCACAGTCCGTTTTTTTAACAGAACACGAAGGAAATATTGACGGATATATTAATTATAAAGTAACAGGTGCACACAGTCCGCATCACCAGGTATTCTGGATCAAAGAAAACAATGAAACTATTTTCTTTGGCGCTGATGATGCCCCGCAATTACAACAAATGAAACACAGGTTTATCGCCAAGTATGATTTTGATGGAAAAAAAGCAATGGAATTTCGCCGCCAATGGTGGGAACAAGGCAGTAAAGAAGACTGGACATTTTTGTTTTATCATGATGTGAAAACACCATTTATAAAGAACAGGCAATTGTAGGTTTTGTATGAAAAATAAAACGCTGTTCAGAAATTTGTTATTAAAATGGCATCATGAAGAAAATAAAAGAATGATGCCATGGAAAGGTGAAAAAGATCCATACAAAGTTTGGCTGAGCGAAATTATTTTACAACAAACAAGAGTAGAACAAGGCTGGAGTTATTATGAAAAATTTATTACTGCGTATCCAACTATAACACAACTTGCAAGAGCAAAAGATGAAACTGTTTTTAAATTGTGGGAAGGCTTAGGTTATTATACACGTTGCAAAAATCTATTACATACAGCAAGGTTTATTAATGAAAATTATGCAGGAAAATTTCCTTCAGATTATAATACTATTTTAGGCTTAAAAGGAATTGGGAGTTACACAGCAAGTGCCATTGCATCTTTTTGTTTTGATTTGTCGCATGCTGTTGTTGATGGAAATGTGCTGCGTATTTTATCAAGATATTTTGGCATTGAATTACCAGTCGATTCCACTGAAGGAAAAAGTTTTTTTAACCAGCTTGCAAAAGAATGTTTAGATAAAAATGAACCTGCTGAATACAATCAATCCATAATGGATTTTGGTGCCACTATTTGCAAGCCTGCACCACTGTGCAATGTTTGCGTAATGAACAAAACATGCATCGCTTTTAAACAAAATAAAATTAATGTATTACCTGTAAAAATTAAAAAATTAAATAAAAAAGAAAGATGGTTTTCTTATTTCATTTTTTCATTCAATAAGAAAACATTTGTGCAACAAAGAACTGCAAAAGATATCTGGCAAAATCTGCATGAATTTTATCTTGAAGAAACAGGCGGCAATCCTGAATGGAACATCAAAAAAATAAAAGATTTTCTCTCGAAAAAATTATACATAACCAATACTAAAAACATAAACATTATTACAGCAAAAAAACAAATGCTTACGCATCAAATTATACAAGGTTATTTTATTGCTGTTGAATTAAACAGCGTGCCGGCTACACTTACATTAAAAGGAGAATGGTTGAATAAAAAAGCAATACAGTTAAAAGCATTTCCGCAATTTATAAATCAGTTCAACAATCAACAGGTTTTGCAATTACAAATTTTATAAAATTTAACTTCTTTTCCATAAAATCTTTTTTGTAATTTTAGTTGCGTATAATAAACGTTTTTAACCTGACTTAAAAAGTTTTTTATGAGAGGAGTAAACAGAGTAATATTGATAGGTAATCTCGGTAAAGACCCGGATATACAAAATCTTGAAAAAAATATTAGTGTTGCAAAATTTCCGCTTGCAACAACTGAAACTCATAAAGACAAAACCGGGAAACTGATATCGCAAACGGAATGGCATATTATTGTTTTGTGGAGAGGATTGGCCGAACTCGCTCAGAAATATTTGCACAAAGGAAGTTTAATTTATGTTGAAGGCCGCCTGCGCACACGCAGTTGGGAAGACAGGGATGGTAATAAAAAATTTGCCACAGAAATCGTTGCTGATAATTTAATAATGCTTGATAAAAGAAGTGAACATAATAGTCATATACCTCCATCCGTATCTGAAAACGAAAGCCTGGAAGGATTTAGTAGTGATACTGATGAAATTCCGGGTGAAGATGAACCAACAGGAACATTACCTTTTTAGTTTAGTTTTGTCGCAATTTTAAAATTGTAATTCAGCATTGATGTGTAAACATCTTAACCAAAAAAGTATAATTTGGAAATCCCCCCGTCGCAGTTTTCATTTTTACAGGTTCATCACATTTTAGATCCACAGGCTGCTACCGTGCTCATATTTATGCTAATTGCATTCATTATGCTTTCATTTGTTGTAGCTGGCGCTGAGGTTGCTTTTTTCTCGCTTACGTTTAAAGAGATCAATCTTTTAAAAACCAAAGAACAATCTTATTATAAAAGAATTATCGACTTGTTACAGGACCCTAAAGGTTTGCTTGCGTCTTTATTAATCGCAAACAGCTTTACCAACATTGCCATCATTATTGTTTCAAATCTTTTGCTTGATAATGTGCTGCAGTTTCAAAATCCGCCTGCATTATGGATCCAGTTTACAATTAAAGTACTTGCTGTTACTGCGTTGCTTGTTTTGTTTTGCGAAGTGATACCAAAAATTTATGCCAGTCAAAACAACATTAGGTTTCTTAAAAGTTTTGGAATTGTAACAGAAGGTATTTATTACATTTTTCATGGTATGGGCAATTGGCTGGTTAAATATTCAGATGGTATTGAAAGAAGGTTATCAAAAAAAACAAAAGGTGCTTACAGCCTTGAAGAACTTGATCATGCAATTGATTTAACAACCAATAACTCTGCATCAGAAAAAGAAAAAAATATTTTAAAAGGCATTGTAAAATTTGGCAACATTACTGTAAAACAAGTAATGCGTACAAGGCTTGATGTAAGCGGTATTGAGTATAAAACTTCATTCAGTGATCTATTAAAACATATTGAAGAATTACATTACAGCAGGTTGCCAGTGTATAAAGATGATCTTGATGAAGTTGTTGGAATATTAAATACAAAAGATCTTTTACCTTTTATACATACGGCTGATGAATTTGACTGGCATAGCTTATTACGACCTTTAACTTTTGTGCATGAACATAAATTAATTGATGACTTGTTGCATGAATTCCAGGCAAAGCATATTCATTTTGCGATAGTGGTTGATGAATTTGGCGGAACAAGCGGCATCGTGACTTTAGAAGATATTCTTGAAGAAATTATTGGTGACATTAAAGATGAATTTGATGAAGAAGATGCGGATTTCAAAAAACTGGATGCCAATAATTTTATTTTTGAAGGCAGCACTATGATAAATGATGTATGCCGTTTAATGCAGTTGCCAGCAAATACTTTTGATCCGGTAAAAGGTGAAAGCGATTCTCTTGCAGGTTTGGTGCTTGAAATTGCGGGCGAAATTCCGCAGCAAAACCAGGTAATTGCAACAGGAGATTTTGAGTTCATTGTTTTAGAGATGCAGAAAAACCGTTTGCAGAAAATTAAAATCACCATTAAGCCGCATGGAGAAACAAAGAAGGAAAAATAATCTAATTGAAAATGGACAATTCACAATTGATAATAATAAAATACTGTCAACTGTAAACCATCAATTGTCAATTATTATTTTAATCTTACTGCTCGGTTGCAACTCTCCATACATACCAAAACCAACAGGTTATTTTAAAATAGATCTTCCTCAAAAAAAATATCAGCAATTTAATCAGCAAGATTATCCTTACACTTTTGAGTATCCTGTTTATGCAAAGGTTGTAAAAGACAGTACCTTTTTTGGAGATGCAACAGAAAATCCGTGGTGGATCAATATAGAATTTCCGCAATTTTCTGCACGCATTTATCTGAGCTATAAAATAATCGGTCAATATAAATTAGATAGTTTATTGAATGATGCTTTCAATCTCACAAATAAACATTCTGTTAAGGCAACATACATTGATGATTCATTGATGAATGTTTCAGATAATGTACATGGAGAATTTTTTAAAGTGGAAGGAAACGTAGCAACAGCCAACCAGTTTTTTCTTACTGATTCAACAAAAAATTTCCTGCGTGGTGCTTTGTATTTTGATGCAACACCAAACGAAGATTCTTTAAGGCCAATTAACCAATTTTTAGTTGAAGACATGAAGCATCTTATAAGTACATTACGCTGGAAATAATCTTGCCTTTTATTTTTGATTTTTTACTTTTTACTTTGCAAAATGATTGTGATTGATAATAAATTAGTGAGCGATGAAATTGTAGAAAAACATTTTGTTTGCGATCTGGTTAAATGCAAAGGCGGTTGCTGCGAAGATGGTGATGCTGGGGCTCCACTTCAACTTGATGAGTTGGATGAATTGATTCACAATTATGAAAAAGTAAAACCGTACTTAACTGAAGCCGGTATAAAATCAATTGAGAAAAACGGGAAATATTTATATGATAGAGAATTTGGCTGGGTAACGCCAACTATTAAAGGCGAAATGTGTGCTTATGGTTATAAAGATGAAAATGGTATTATAAAATGCGGTATTGAAAAAGCATATAACGAAGGCAAAGTAACCTGGAAAAAACCCATTAGTTGCCATCTGTTTCCGATTCGTATAAATAAAAGTAAAGAAGATAATGACCTTGAATATTTAAACTACGAACCTCGACCTGATCTTTGCAAAGCTGCCTGCAAATTAGGCAAGCAGTTAAAAGTTCCTGTATATGTTTTTTTGAAAGATTCAATTATACGCAAGTACGGAGAAGAATTTTATAATACTTTAAAAGCAGCAGCAGAATACGCAGAAAGTAAATAGCTGTTGATTTTTACTAACTATCTATTTCCCTTATATTAAATAAAACAAATAAAAATTAATGCTCGCAGGATTTAATAATGTAACATTTGAATTTGGTTCAAGAATTATTGTTGAAGATGCAACATGGCATATTCAACCGGGCGAACGCATTGGTTTGATCGGTTATAACGGAACCGGGAAATCAACTTTGCTAAAATTATTGGTGGGCGAATATTTGCCTTCTGAAGGAACAGTTGAACGCAGCCGCAATACATCAATCGGTTATTTACACCAGGACCTTTTAAGTTTTGATACGAATGATTCTATTTTAGATGTGGCTTTAAGTGCATTCGAAAAAATAAAACAACTTGAAAAAGAAATTGAAGAATTAGGAATTGAACTGGAAAGAACTTCAGATGAAAAAACATTATTGGTTTATTCTGATAAACTGCACGAACTGGAAGTTTTAGGAGGTTATAATATTCATCATAAAACGGAAGAAGTTTTGCAGGGTTTAGGTTTTGCCAACGAAGATTTGCATCGTGCTTACAAAGAGTTCAGCGGTGGATGGCGTATGCGCGTATTGCTTGCAAAAATGATTCTTCAACAACCTGATTTACTATTGTTGGATGAGCCAACAAACCATTTGGACTTACCATCAATTGAATGGCTTGAAAAATATTTATTGCATTACAAAGGCAGCGTTGTAATTGTAAGTCACGATAAATATTTTTTAAACAGGATGGTTACAAAAATTATTGAAGTTTATCAACAACAGTTAAATATTTATTCAGGCAACTATGATTACTACGAAAAGGAAAAGGAACAACGGGTAGAAATACAACAACGTGCGTATGAAAATCAGCAGGATTATATTCGTCAGAATGAAAGATTAATTGAACGTTTTAGAGCAAAAGCCAGCAAAGCTGCAATGGCGCAAAGCCTGATGAAAAAATTAGATAAAATAGATCGTGTAGAAAATGTAGAAATTGAAAGGCCAAACCTTAAAATTAATTTCAAGGTTGATAAACAGCCTGGAAAAATTCTCACATCGCTTAAACATGCAAGTAAAGCTTTTGGCAATAATGTTATTATTGAAAACACAGGTTCAGAAATTGACCGCGGCGATAAGATTGCATTAATTGGTGCAAATGGAAAAGGTAAATCAACAGTATTAAGAATGATTGCGGGAACAGAAACTTTTACAGGTGAAAGAAATTGGGGTCATAATGTTGATGAAAGCTTTTATGCGCAACACCAGTTAGAAGCATTGAATTTAAATAATACAGTACTTGAAGAAATGATGATTTCCGGGAGCGGAAAAACAGAATTAGAATTACGCACATTACTTGGTTGTTTTTTATTTAGCGGCGATGATGTAGAAAAAAAGATCCGGGTATTAAGTGGTGGCGAAAAGGCACGGGTTGCGCTTGCAAAAGTAATTGCAGGTAAAGCAAATTTTCTATTGCTTGATGAGCCAACAAACCATTTGGATATTCACAGTGTTGAATTGTTAAGTGAAGCATTGAACAAATATGAAGGCAGTTATATTTTAGTGAGCCACGACAGGTATTTTATTTCAAAAACAGCAAATAAGATTTGGGAAATTGTTGATCATGAAATAAAAGAGTTTAAAGGTGGATATGAAGAATATGTTCAATGGAAAGAAAGAATGGAAAAGTCAGCGGCCAATAATCAACAATTAATTGAAAAACAAAGAAAAGAAGAAATAAAACAAGCAGCAGAAAAACAGGCGACAAAAACTAATAATATAAAGCCTAAACCGCAAAACTTAAACGAATTACAAAAACTGCAAAAGCAATTCAGTAAACTTGAAAGCCATTTAAATGAATTGAATCAGCAGAAAGCAAATGCAGAAGCGGAAATGGCAAAGCCCGAAAATTATTCAGATAAAAACAGGTTTCTTGAATTGGAAGAACGCTACAAATCTGTTCAGCAAAAACTAAATATATCTAACAAAGAATATGAAACGCTGTTTGAGAAAATTATGCAGTTAGAATCAGAAGCTTAAGCTGAACAACATTTCTATTGTACAAGTGTGCGACGCAACCGTGACGCTACAAGTACAACTGCCTGCACCATAAAAACAAAAAGGCAAAACTTAAAAGTTTTGCCTTTTTTAAAATGATTTAAAATTCTATTCTTCAGTTCCTTTTTGAATATCTGTTTCACCTTCAACAGGAGCTTGTGTTTCTTCAACCACGGTGGCTTCGCTAATTGCAGGCTGAGTATTTTCGTCAGTAGATTTTGGCGTCGCAGATTTTTTTGCGCGGCCACGACGTGTTCTTTTACCTGCTTCAACTGCACCTTCTGTTTTGCCGTACACATCGTTGAAATCAACCAATTCAATCATCGCAATTTCAGCATTATCACCGGTACGTGTTCCAAGTTTAATGATGCGCGTATAACCGCCAGGACGGCTGGCTATTTTTGGTGCAACCACAGTAAACAATTCTTTTACAGCATGCTTATCTTTAAGATAACTAAACACAACACGATGTTGGTGCATGATCTGCTCTTTACTTTCGCCTTTACGTGTTTTTGTAATCAATGGTTCTACATAAACTCTTAAAGCTTTTGCCTTTGCCAATGTAGTAGTAATGCGTTTGTTTACAATTAATTGGCTGCCAAGATTGGCGAGCAACGCATCTCTGTGTGCCTTTGTGCGGCTTAAATTTTTTATTTTATCTCCGTGACGCATGACGTTTGTATTTTAGCCTTACACCGTGTCAGGAATTGTAAGACTGTTAGAAAAAGCTATCAGCTAATGGCTAATAGATATTAGCTTTTATTAATTGATATCATCTAATCCAAGTTTGCTTAAATCCATTCCAAAATGCAAACCTCTTTCACCTAAAACCTGTTCAATTTCACTTAAAGATTTTTGGCCGAAGTTGCGGAACTTCATTAAGTCTTCCTGTTCGTATTGAACCAATTCGCTTAAGCTATTGATCTTTGCAGCTTTTAAGCAATTGAATGCACGTACTGAAAGATCAAGATCTTCCAACGGTGTTTTCAATACTTTACGTAACTGCAACATTTGCTCATCAACCACATCTTCTTTCCTGTCTTCTTTATTATCAAAGGTGATGTTCTCATCAGTTATGATCATCAGGTGTTGAATCAAAATACGGGAAGCCTGTTTTACAGCTTCTTCAGGATTAATAGTTCCATCAGTAGCAACATCAAGCAACAACTTTTCATAGTCAGTTCTTTGTTCTACACGATAGTTTTCAACTGCGTATTTTAC
>JBDUBY010000444.1:0-13699 GCA_040003735.1 Parafilimonas sp. | reverse complement strand
CCGTTAATAAATTCTGTTGTAAGGCATTATCGCCACGAAACATTATTTACACTTTCTTATCCCACTTATCCGCTGGGACCTGTAAGCAGTGAATATTTTCACATTCGCCCGTTATTTACGCCTGATGGAAATACAGATTGGGTTGTGGTTGATAGCCGTGCTGATACTGCGTCTGCTTATTTTGATACAAATGCATTTGCAATTTTAGAAGGGATATATGATTTGAAGTTTGAATTATTTCATCCTGATCTTTCACCTGTTGATCTTTCAGCAGAAGGCATTGATTTGTTTGTGCCAGATGCAACACAAGATGCGCCTTTCGGAAATGCAACGGTAAATATGGTTAATGCTCCTTCTTATAATTTATTAATGTCAGGTTCTCATATTGTTGGATTTATTATGACTGTTCGCGTTGATAATAATATCACCACTGCTTCCATACAGGAAACAGTTGATCTTACAAACGGGCATACTGCTGGCACTTGCGGAATGATACAGATGAACAGTGCATCCGGCGGATTAAACAATGATCAGATTGATATATCATTCATTGCGAAACATCCAAACAATTTTGCAGTATTTGATTTCACTATTTATAAAGGAAGTGCAGGTGCAGAACACCAGGCTGAAGGTAGTGTTAGCGATTCACCCGCAATAAATGTTTGGGATAAAATCGGCGGCACACCAGAAAGCTATGCTTATACTGCCGGTACTTCTAAGTTTACTACAATTAAACCGGCTTACAAATTACTTGATGGTTGTTTGGAAGCAGCTTTTTCTGAAGTTTTAAATGTGCATGCAACTGCAACTGATGGATACCAAAATCTTACAGGGTATGACAGAAGTGATGTAAAAGCTTTTGCATTAAAAGATTAATTATTCATTTCTCATTTTCTCATAAGAACAAAAGTAGGGCGGGTTTTTTCTAAAACCTGCCCAATTGCTTTTAACTTGAAATATTATTTTTTAATTGGTGAACATACTTTACATCATCCTGTCTGTTTTCGCTGTTTGGCGGCTCACGCATTTATTTGGTAAAGAAGATGGGCCATTCGATATAATTTTTTTAATAAGAAAGAAAGCAGGAAACAGCTTCTTTGGAAAACTGATGGATTGTTTTTATTGTCTTAGTATCTGGATAGCTTTACCATTTGGAATTTGGCTTGGGCAAACATGGATAGAAAAGATTTTAGTATGGCTTGCACTGTCTGGCGCAGCAGCATTGCTTGAACAGGCAACAACAAAAAATGATTCAAACAATACACCAACTTATCACGAAGACTAACAAAATTTATAACTTAAAACTTTCAGAGTGTGCAACTGCGGAAAAAAAGAACCCAATTAACACAATCAAGCGCTGCTGTTAGACCAATTATAGCTACGCAACAATCAATGTTTATGCAAAAAAAAGAGCCTGTTCTTTTTGAATACACAGGAACAACTGCGCTTTCAGTTATTGGAAATGTTACGAGAAAAAATTACCGGTTTCATTTTAGTGGAGACAAACAATATATTGAATTAAACGATGCCGCTGCAATGATGGCCGTACCTGTGTTAAGAAGACTAACTTAATTTTATCTTCATAAATAAAACACAAAAATCTCTGTCAATCTTTTATAAAAATTTATTTAATCACCCTGCCGGCACCAGCGTATTTTTTGCTCCAGTAATTATCATTCAAATCACTTATTGTAACACCACCACTTGTAGAAGCGTGAACAAATTTATAATTGCCAACATATAATCCTACATGTGTTATTGAATGGCCGCTTTTAAAAAAAACGAGATCGCCTTCCTGCAAATCTGTATCATTAATGTGTGTTGAAAAATTATATTGTTCATTCGCTGTGCGTGGCACATCAACAAGGTACACGGTACGCAATATGGTTTGCGTAAAAGCTGAACAATCAATACAGCTTTCATCATCACCGCCCATACAATAACGCGTTCCCCACCAATGATCAATTTGTTGAAGTAATGACAAATCATTTAAATCTTCAACAGGCATATCTGTAATGATTGCATATTTAATCTGCAGCCAATTTGTTTTTTCTATATCAATTGATGAGGCTGGATATCTTTCAAAATTCTTTTTACTGGTAGATTGAGCATGCCTTTTATAAACATAATCATTACCTTTTTTTTCACCCGGTTGTATACTTACATTATTAAGAAACTGCGGGTTACTTTTTTTTGATGCTGCCGTATTAGCTGACTTATCATTTGAAGATATGCGCTGCAAACTTTTACAACTGCTTAAAATTAACAGCAGGCTAATTGTTGATGTTAATTTGTTCATGAAAGTGCGCAATATAAAAACCATTCATACAAACTATCCAAACCTGCATAAGTTTTACGCATTTCATTAACAATATGCAAATGTGGAAAAGCATGTGTGTTTCTTTGATTGATATGTAGGAAATTTGCTGGTTCAAAATAGCCGTTAGCTAATAGCCATTGGCCAATAGCCTTAAACATAAAAAATGCAGTTTTCTCATCTTCACGTTCACACACAATATTCTTTGCTTGATGGTGCAGCAGGCATTGACTCATTATATAAAAAAGCCGCAAAGTATAATATGCCTGCGCTTGCCATTACAGATCATGGAAACATGTTTGGTGTATTTGAGTTTGTAAAACAAGCATGGAACAATACAAAAATTGTTGGTAAAGATGACAAAGGAAATGATATTAAAGAACCAGTTGTAAAACCAATTGTTGGTTGTGAGTTTTATGTGGTAGAAGACATGCACAGAAAAAGTTTTTCCAAAGAACAAAAAGATGCGCGTTATCACCAGGTTTTGTTAGCAAAAAATAAACAAGGTTATCAGAATTTGATTAAGCTTACTTCACTTGGTTTTATTGAAGGCTATTATAGCAAGTACCCGCGTGTAGATAAAAAACTCATCGAAAAATATCATGAAGGCATTATAGCAACAACATGTTGCATTGGCGCATATGTTCCGCAGGCAATTTTGCATTTGTCTGAAACACAGGCAGAGCAAGAGTTTGAATGGTGGCATAATTTATTTGGTGATGATTATTTTATAGAAATTCAACGGCATAATATTCCTGATCAGCAAAAAATAAATACAACTCTTTTGAAGTTTGCGAAGAAATTTAATGTACCTGTTATTGCAACTAATGATAGTCACTACACAGAAAAGGATGATTATAATGCGCACGATATTTTGCTTTGCATCAATACCGGCGAAAAGCAAAGTACGCCGGGTTATGATGATTTTGTGAATGATGATATTCATTTAAAAAACCGGCGCTTTAAATTCCCAAACAACCAGTTTTATTTTAAATCGCCCGATGAAATGATGGAAACATTTAATGATGTTCCGCATTCATTAGACAACACAAATATTATTGTTGACAGGATTGAAACTCTAAATCTTAAGAAGGATATTTTGTTGCCTGCGTTTCCTATTCCAAAAGAATTTCAAACTACAGATGATAGCAATATTAATCAGTGGAATTATTTACATCATCTCGCTTATAAGGGCGCGAAAGAACGTTACGGCGAAATAACTGAAGAGATTCGTGAACGTTTGGATTTTGAATTGTTCACCATAAAAACAATGGGCTTTGCCGGTTACTTTTTAATTGTAAGCGACTTTATAAAAGTAGGCAGAGAACGTGGCGTTTTTATTGGGCCTGGCCGTGGTTCTGCCGCTGGAAGTGTTGCTGCTTTTTGTATCGGTATTACGAACATCGATCCTATAAAATATAATTTACTATTTGAAAGGTTTTTAAATCCGGACAGAAAATCAATGCCGGATATTGATACGGATTTTGATGATGAAGGCAGGCAAAAAGTAATTGATTATGTTGTTGAAAAATACGGAAAAAGCCAGGTAGCACAAATCATTACTTACGGTACAATGGCCGCAAAAATGAGTATTAAAGATGTTGCCCGTGTAATGGATTTGCCGCTTGCAGAAAGCAATGCATTAACTAAGATGGTTCCCGAAAGACCAGGCACATCATTAAAATTTATTTTGAAAGCGCCGCTTACTGGCGAAAAATCTTTGGAAGAAAAAGGTTATGCAGGTGAAGAATTAGAAAACATAAAAAAGCTGCGTGATATTTATAGCCGCGACGATATACGCGGGCAAGTACTGAAAGAAGCCGAACGGTTGGAAGGCAGTGTGCGTAACACAGGCATTCATGCTGCAGGAATTATTATTGCACCAAAAGATCTTACAGAGTTAATTCCTGTTGCAACTTCAAAAGATTCTGAGTTATGGGTTACACAAATTGAAGGCAGCACTATTGAAGAAGCTGGTGTTTTAAAAATGGATTTTCTTGGCTTGCGAACATTGTCAATTTTGAAAACGGCGCTTGAACTCATCAAACAAAATCATAATATAGATATTGATTTGGATAATTTACCGCTGGATGATGAGAAGACTTTTCAACTATATCAAAAAGGAGAAACCAATGCAACATTCCAGTTTGAAAGTGCAGGCATGCAAAAATATTTGCGTGAGCTAAAGCCTGATAAATTTGGTGATTTGATTGCGATGAATGCATTGTATCGCCCGGGCCCGATGGCTTATATACCGCAATACGTTGCCCGCAAACATGGCCGTGAAGATGTTGTGTATGATGTTCCTGAAATGGCGGAATATCTTGAAGAAACCTATGGCATTACAGTTTACCAGGAACAGGTAATGTTGCTATCACAAAAGCTTGCAGGTTTTACAAAAGGTGACGCGGATGTATTGCGCAAAGCAATGGGAAAAAAAGATCGCAAGACGCTTGATAAGATGAAAGAAACTTTTATTAAAGGCGCAACTGCAAAAGGTTATAAAGCAGATGTATTAGAAAAAGTTTGGCGGGATTGGGAATCGTTTGCACAGTATGCATTTAATAAATCGCATTCAACATGCTATGCATTGGTGGCTTATCAAACCGGTTATTTAAAAACGTATTATCCAAGCGAGTACATGGCTGCAGTATTAAATCATGCAGGTGGAATTGAAAAAATTACATTCTTTATGGAAGAGTGTAAACGCATGGGTTTAAAAGTGCTTGGGCCAGATATTAATGAATCACTGAAAGGCTTTGCAGTTAACGCAAAAGGTGAGATACGGTTTGGTTTGGGCGGGTTAAAAGGCGTTGGCGAAGCGGCTATTGAAAGTCTTATTGAAGAACGAAAGAAGAATGGTTTTTACACTAATATTTTTGATTTCATAAAACGCATTAATCAGCGCGCAGTAAACAAAAAATCAATTGAAAGCCTTGCTAATTCAGGTGCATTCGATTGCTTTGAAGATGTGCATCGTGCACAATATTTTTATGCATCAGCAAATGATAATGTAACAGGTATTGAACGCATCATTCGTTTCGGAAATACGTTCCAGGCAAATAAGCAGCAAAGTGCAAACAGTTTATTTGGTGACTCTGTTTTGCCGGCAATCGCTTCTCCCCTTTTACCAAAATGCAGCGAATGGACATTGACAGAAAAATTGGATCGCGAAAAAGAAGTTACAGGCATGTTTATGAGCGGTCATCCGCTTGATCATTTCAAATTTGAATTAAAATATTACGGCATTACAAAACTTACTGATTTTAACGAGATAAAAGAATCAAACACGCTTTCTGCAGCTAACCGCGAAAAAAATATGCGCATTGCCGGTTTGGTTACTGATGCACAACATCGAATATCGCGCAATGGGAAAAATTTTGGATCAATGATGATTGAAGACTTTAGTGGAAAATCAGAATTAATGTTGTGGAGTGATGACTATGTAAAATTCAAAAACTATCTAGAAAAAGGAAACAATCTTTTGATCTGTGGATATTTTAAACAACGCTTCAATGGCGATGATTATGAATTTAAAATAACTGCTGTCAATCTTTTGGAAACCGCAAAAATGAATCTTACGAGACATCTGGAAATATGTGTAGAGCCAGCTTCATTAACAAGCGAGTTTGTTCATTTTGTTGAAACGAATGTTAAGTCAAACCCAGGCAAGTCTTCTTTAAAATTTAAAATAAAAGAGCCACAGGAAAATTTAGAAGTAGTGTTGAACACAACGGATAAAGGTTTTTCTATGAACGAAGAATTAGCAGTGTTTTTAATGGATAATCCCGATGTAGAAGTGAGCGTTGGCCTGTTTAATTGAAATATAACCGTATTTATTACACTTAAAGTCTTTAAAGGACAAGCAAATGACTTTTTACTTAACTCTTTGTTAATTCATTGAATATCTTAGTGTAACCGTTTTAAAATCATAACTCCTAAGAAATAATCAACTTCTTTTTTTCAAACCCGATAACCCTAGCTGATGATGGAGATTTAACGATCTGTGTCATTATTTTCAATTCATTTTATTGATATTTGGGCAATGAAAAAGTATGTATTATTTTTTGTGTTAGCAGCAATTATCAGTACCACAGCGTTTAGTCAAAATGATGAAAAAGCAAATGTTTTAGCTACTGAAAAAAGTACCGCTGATGCTTTTACAAAACATAATATTGTTTTTCTAAACACAGTCTTTACAGATGATGTAATCGTAGTAACACCAAAGGGCGAATTAATAAACAAGCAACAATTGATGCATTTTGTTACAAACATAAACAGCGTTGTTGTTACAGATATGCAGGTAAAAATTAAAGGCACTATCGCTATTGTTACAGGCGTTGAAATAGAAACAGGAAAAAATGATGCTGGAGTTTATTCAAATAAATCCAGGTTTACAGATGTACTCGAAAAAGTAAAAGGACAATGGCAAATAACCTCAAGCCAGGCAACGTCAATGGATCAATAAATTATTTTACACTTAAAGCAAGTGCGCTCCAGTCATAATCTTTATAACCGTTATCAAATAGTTGCTGATATTCCTGCTGAATTAAATTACCTAAGGGCATTTTAGCATCAACAGTTTCAGCTTGTTTTTTAATTAAAGTGGAAGCTTTCAAACCAAGTTCTAAACTAAATCCTGCAGGTTTAAAAGTTTCTTTTAAAACAAGATTTCCATAGTTAATATAAATGCCGCAATTGAATAATGTTGAAGTAATCATCTTCATCCATTCCGTTTTATCTATACCACTTTTTTGTGCAAGAGAAATTCCTTCACTCATACTTTGCAATGCTGCCTGGATCATATAGTTTGTGCAAAGCTTCGCTGCATTTGAATTACCTGGTTTCTTACCAAACTCCCAAATATTTACCGCACCTGCATCATTCAACAATGGTTTTATTTTAACGATGATTGATTCATTACCTGAAACCATGAAATTTAATTCTTTTGCAACCGCAGCCTCGGGCCTACCTGCAACCGGGCAAGCGATATAATGATTTTTATTTTGCTGATGCAATGCAAACAATGCTTCACTTGTTGCAGGTAAAATTGTACTCATTGAAATATGAATACCATCCCGCTTTAAATTTTTTGCAAGGCCATCTTCACCTTCGGTAATTTCTTTTAGGGCTGCATCGTTAGAAATAATTGTAAAAACAACATCACATAACGAAGCAATCTCTTTTACTGTTTTGCAAACTTTTGCGCCTTTATTTTCTAATGGTTTTGCTTTTTCTATCGTTCTGTTGTAAACATACATTCCGGGATGATGTTCCAATATATTTTCAGCGATTGGTGCTCCAAGATTTCCCAGGCCAATAAATCCTATTTGCATAATGATAATTTAATTCTAAAAAAAATTTGTCGGTTTATTTAATAAAAAAATAGTTGCTGATTTAATGAAATGATGCAACTATTTTCTTGCTTATTTAAGCAACAATAATTATTCCTGATTTAAAAACGAATAGCGATAATCTGTAGGCGGATTAAATGTTTCTTTAATTGTTCTTGCACTAAGCCAGCGATATAAATTTAACATGCTGCCGGCTTTATCATTTGTACCACTTGCTCTTGCGCCACCAAATGGTTGCTGGCCAACAACAGCGCCGGTTGGTTTATCATTCACATAAAAATTACCTGCAGCATATCTTAATTTTTCTGTTGCATATACAATCGCATTTCTATCTTTTGCAATTATACTACCGGTTAAAGCATAAGGCGAAGTTGTATTTACAATTTCAACAGTTGCTTCAAATTTATTTTCATCATACACATACACAGTAAGTACCGGTCCAAAAATTTCATCGCATAAAGAAACATATTTTGGGTCTTTTGCTTCTATTACAGTTGGCTCAACAAAATAGCCTTTACTCTTATCATAATTACCACCTGCAATTATTTCTGCATTCGCATCTGTTTTAGCATTGTCAATATATTTCGTGATGTTATCAAAAGATTTTTCATCAATTACTGCATTAATAAAATTGCTGAAATCTTCAACGCTGCCCATCTTCATTGTTTTCAATTCAGCTTTTAATTTATCCTTTATTTCATCTGCAAGATTGGAAGGCAAATAAGCTCTTGAAGCCGCAGAACATTTTTGTCCCTGGAATTCAAATGCACCTCTTGCCAAAGCAGTAACAGTTACATCAACATCTGCAGAAGGATGCACCATCACAAAATCTTTTCCACCTGTTTCGCCTACAATGCGCGGGTAAGATTTATATTTTGAAACATTCGCTCCAATTGTCTTCCACATATTATTAAACACACCTGTGCTTCCCGTAAAATGCACGCCGCCAAAATCGCGATGTTCAAAACAAACTTTACCAACTGTAGCTCCATCAACATAAATTAAATTAATAACACCATCTGGCAAACCAGCTTCTTTTAAAATATGCATGATCATTTGCGCAGCAAATATTTGTGTATGCGCAGGTTTCCAAATAACAACATTACCACACATAGCCGCACTTGTTGGAAGGTTACCACTGATAGCAGTGAAATTGAAAGGTGTAACCGCAAGCACAAATCCTTCTAATGCACGCCACTCCATTCGGTTATGCATGCCCGGTGCAGAATTAGGTTGCTGTTTATATATCTCACTTAAAAAATGAACATTAAAACGAAGAAAATCTATAAGCTCACAAGCGCTGTCTATTTCTGCCTGGAAAGGGTTTTTACTTTGACCAAGCATGGTAGTGCCGTTCATGTGATAGCGGTATTTTCCTGCCATTAAATCTGCGGCTTTTAAAAATATATGCGCTCTATCTTCCCATGGCAAATTGCCCCATGATTCTTTCGCATTCATAGCTGATTCAATAGCCTGCTTTACGTGCGTTTCATCGCCTGTGTGAAAATAGCCAAGCGTATGTGCAATTTCATGCGGCGGATGCAGCGCAACTTTATTTCCGGTACGTACTTCTTCAGCACCGATATACATTGGAACATCAACTTCTTCTTTCTTTAATTCTGCTAAAACTTCTTTTAATTTTTTTCTTTCCGGGGAACCTGGTGCATAACTAAAAACAGGCTCATTTACCGGCATAGGATAAGAGAAATATCCAAGACTCATATTTAAAATTTTGCGCAAAGATAACGCAGAAGTTTTTGCCTTTACAGCAAGGTATTTGTTATGAAATGACTGAAGTTTTCACAACTTGTTTTAACATAAACCTTAAACGTTGAATTTATTTTTCGTCTAACTAATAACTAAAAAATTATTTATGAAATCTTTAATAATGATCGTATGTTTTGCCAGCGCAATCATCCAAACAAATGCGCAGGATACAACGAAACAAACCATAAAAACAATCATTGATTCAAAACATTTTTCGTTTGAACCAATTAACATGACGACTGGCCGCGGCGGTATAAAACAATTAACACCTGGTTATTTTTTTGAAGTAAATGGCGATACTTTAAAAACATATTTGCCTTATATAGGCCGTGCTTATACAGCGCCAATCAAGCCTTCTGATGCAGGCTTTAATTTTACCACAACTGATTATACATATTCAACAACACAAGGAAAGAAAAACAGTTATATTATTAATTTGAAAACAAAAAGAAATGTAAACAGCATGGAGTTCTCTTTAACTGTTTATGGTAATGGGAATGCTTACTTAACGGCGAACTCAAGTGATAAAGATCCGGCATCTTATAATGGAAAAATAAAAGTAAAAAAATAAGAATTGTATTTACGAAGCCGGTTAATTATAATTATCAGCTGGCTTTTATTGTTGCCATAAAAATATACAGTACAAGTGATGCGACGCAACCGTGATCAATTAATATTACTCAGCTTGTAACAAAAAAATAATCAGCTTAAACAAAATTATCTTTGCGCAAAATTTATAAATGGAAAGTAAAAAAGTTAGTGAAAGTACTACGGTGATGAATGAAATTGTTTTACCAAACGATACCAATGTTTTTGGTAATTTAATGGGCGGCAGGTTAATGTACTGGATGGATATTGCTGCGGGTATTACTGCGGTTAAGCATTGTAATGCGCCATGCATGACGGCGAGTGTAGATAATCTTAGTTTTAAAAACCCGATAAAACTTGGTAACGTAGTACGTATTGAATCAAAAATTACAAGAGCATTTACCACATCAATGGAAATACATTTAAGGGTTTGGGGAGAAGATAACCTGCATCAATATCGTTATGAAAGCAATGAAGCTTATTTCACGTTTGTTGCACTTGATCCAAACAATAAGCCAAGACCTGTTCCATCAGTTGTACCCGAAACAGAAGAACAAAAATTATTATTTGAAGGCGCATTAAGAAGAAGGCAGGTGCGTTTAATTCTTGGTGGCAAAATGAAACCTAATGATGCAAGTGAATTGAAAGCGTTGTTTATAAATTAGCGAATTTTCGAATTGTGAATTCGCAAATAATTAATTCGTGAATTTGTTAATTCATAAACCATTGTTAATAGAATTTTACGGTTATGTAATAATTAAAAAACTTACATCTTCTACTTATAAATTAATAAAAATGAAAAAAATAATTTTAGCACTCTCAGCAAGTTTATGTTTAATGTTTGCACATGCGCAAACAATTGATAACACCATTAAACAACGCACAATAAATGTAAACGGCCATTCAGAAATTGAAATAACGCCGGATGAAATTTATGTAGATGTTGACCTGCGTGAATACAATAAAAAAAATGGTGATAAAGTAGACATCGAAACTATACGCAACCAGTTTTTAGCTGCCGCAAAAAGCATGAACATCGCAGATACAGATGTTGTGATACAAGGTTATTCAGGATGGGATGGAAACTATTGGTATTACCAAAAAAACAAAAAGAAAAATCCCGACATGAAGGCTGGAATTACTTATGAAGTAAAAGTAAAATCGGTGGATGATATGGATAAACTGGTTGATAAATTAGATGATCAAGCCACACAAAATTTTTATATCAGCCGCACATCGCACAGCAACATGGATTCAATAAAAAGGCAATTGAAAATGCAGGCCGTAAAAAATGCAAAAGAAGAAGCTGTTTATCTTGCCTCTGCTTTAAATGATAATGTTGGTAATGCATTAACGATTAATGATCCAAACGAAAGCAGCAATTATCCTCAACCAAGAGCTATGTATAAGTTACAGAGCAAAGTTGCCGGAGCTGCCATGGATAATGAAGCTGCGCCAATGAACATTGATTTCAAAAAAATAAAAATTGAAATGAACGTGAATGTAATTTTTGAATTGAAATAATTTTAAAAGCTTTTTATATAAAATCAGCAGTTAATTTTTAACTGCTGATTTTTTTGTTACCAGCTACAGTATTTTATGGCATCGTTCCTTGTGTCACTCACTTCAACTGTATAAATTCTTTTCAGCAAGATTGCGTATTTTCATTTTGCTTTTAATTCAATTCTAAATGACGAATGATCTTTTATACCAAATCGCACTAACGCTTGTACCAAATGTTGGATGTGTTCAGGCTAAAACATTAATTGAAATCTACGGCAATGCTGAAGCTGTTTTTAAGGTAAAGAAAAAAGATTTAGGCGCAGTTGAAAATATAGGTTTAATAAGAGCCGGCAACATAAAATCATTTACAGATTTTAAAGCCGCAGAAGATGAAATAAAATTTATTGAGAAGTATAAAATTCAGCCACTTTTTATAACTGAAAAAAATTATCCGCAGCGTTTATTGAATTGTTACGATTCACCAACTTTATTATATTACAAAGGCAACGCAGATCTGAATGCATCAAAAATTATAAGCATTATCGGCACACGCAGCAATACAGATTATGGCAAACAAATCACTGAAAAATTAGTAAGCGAATTATCTGAATCAAAGGTTTTAATTGTAAGCGGCCTTGCTTTTGGTATTGATAGTATCGCGCATAAATCTGCTTTGCAAAATAATCTTGAAACTGTTGCTGTGCTTGCGCATGGCTTGCATACAATTTACCCGCCGCAGCATAAAACAATAGCAAAAGAAATTACACAAAACGGCGGTTTGCTTACTGAATTTAGAAATGGTGACAAACCTGATAAGCATAATTTTCCGAAACGTAACCGTATAGTTGCAGGCATGTGCGATGCAACAATTGTAATGGAAACTGCAATAAAAGGTGGCAGCATGATAACCGCCGAACTTGCCAATAATTATAACCGTGATGTGTTTGCATTGCCCGGAAAAATAACAGATTCAAAAAGTGCAGGCTGTAATTATTTAATTCAAAATAATAAGGCTGTATTATTTACAGATGCAAAAGAATTAATGGAAAGCTTAGGCTGGCAATCAAAAAAAATAAACAAGAAACAACAGAAAGAATTGTTTATAGAGTTGAGTGATGATGAAAAAATCGTTATTAATATTCTTACAGAAAAAGATACTACGCACATTGATGAAATAAACATTCGCAGCAACCTTAGCAGCAGTTCTATTGCTGCAGCTATTTTAAATCTTGAATTGCAAAATGTAGTTACAGGTTTACCAGGAAAGATGTATAAGATTTTGTAGTGCGCAAATGCTAAATTAAAAACTGAATTTGAAAATTTACAAATGTTTGATAGTGAATTTTCCACCCTTTGTTGATATTCTTTACCAACAAATAACTTTATAATTTTGCTGTTGTAAAGAACAAAGACCACCGCTGAAAATTGAAAATAGTCTGCTGCAACCGCTGCTAATGCTTGCAATTGCTGATGTTACATTGTTCAGCACTGCTGTTGGAAATTTTATTGTTATCGGCTGCATTCTTTCAGCCCCCGTTGTTACTTTTTATTAGCTATTAAATCGGCAATAGATTTGTCAATACGATTCTTTCTCGTTTCATCTGTCTTGGCTTGTTCAATTAAAGTAACATGATTTTTTTGTTTACTATAAGATAGTGACTGAAAGAATTTTTTGGCAGAAAGATTTTTGTCAAGTGCTCTCTTAAAATCGGCAGGAAGTTCAACCTTTCTTTCTTCTGTGTCAAGTTCAATTTCAACAGTTAAAGTATCGCCACCTTTTACGCCCGACGCTTCTCTAACGTCAGCACTTACACCAACCATATATTTTCCAGCCATTACAGCAACAGTGCTTCTATATGTGTAGCCATTAATAGTAACTTTTATTGGTGGTTTTTTTCCCGCGTTTAACGATTCTACTATTTCGTCAGGAATACAAATTCCAGTTGCAGTTTTACCTGCTGTTAATATTGTTGTTTTAAACTTTGCCATTATTTCATTTTGAATTATTATTTATTCGCTTATAAGCCAAAGTAATCAATTCAGTGATATGTAAATCAGGAGATTTGCTTACGCAATGAGGTAGTCTGGAGACTACGCCAAGCTTGGGGCATACAATTTTTGGAACTAATGATCAAAACAAATGTTCCGGCGGTGGTCTTATTCCCTGCAG
>JBDUBY010000336.1:0-13785 GCA_040003735.1 Parafilimonas sp. | reverse complement strand
TAACAGGCTTCTCAAGTTTGCGGATTTTTAAAACAACAGGATTAAACTGTTCCATTAATATTTTTTGCATAATCATGCTGTTTCCGTTGCCCACTTCGGCCAAATCCTGGCCTGCAGAAAAAGCTTTTCCGTTGCCTGTTATATACACGCAGCGAATTTCTTTTGATGTATTGCATTCATCTAATTTCTCCTGCAGCAACAACGACATTTCGCGATTGAACGAATTTAATTTTTCGGGCCGGTTTAATGTTATATAAGCAACTCCATCTTTTAATTCAAACAAAACTGAAGACATAATAAATTATTGATGATGAATTTATAAAACGCGAATTAATGACATTTAAAATAATCGAAAGGTTCTTTGCAATCGTTGCATTTATATAAAGCTTTGCATGCAGTTGAACCAAAGCGGCTGATGAGTTGTGTATGATATGAATTGCAATGCGGGCACTGAACGGCTTCATCCTTCTGAAATAAAGCAGGAGTGCAAACCTGCTGGCTTACGTTTGGTGGGGCAATACCATAAGCTTTTAATTTTTGTTTGCCCACTTCGCTCATCCAGTCGGTTGTCCATGCGGGCGATAAAACATTTTTGATCGTGATATCAGTAAAACCATTTTCAAGCAAACACATTCGTATGCTCATACTAATTACATCCATCGCCGGGCAACCTGTGTAAGTTGGCGTAATAGTAATTTTTATTTTATGTGATGATTCAATTTCAACATCACGCACAATTCCTAAATCAATAATTGATAAAACCGGAACTTCCGGATCTGTTACTGATTCAAGAATTGAAAATATTTTTTCTTTAGTGATGATTAAAGCGTCGGTCATAAAAATATATTACCAAATACTGTTTGGATAAGCTCTTTGTAAAAATTGCATTTCGGCAAGTATATAACCTAATTGTTCTGTATGAATGCCTTGTTTGCCACCAGTTTGTGCGAATACATTTTGCGGAATTTTTAAAGTTGCTTCATCAAAAATTGCTGAAGTTTTTTCAAGCCATTTATTTTGTAATGATGATACATCAACTGAAAAATTTTCTTTCAATAATTCGCTTTCATAGTCAGCCAATATAAATAATTCACCAACGTAAGGCCACAATGCTTCCACTGCAACTGTTATGCGTTGATGACTTTCTTCCGTTCCATCGCCCAAACGGATTACCCATTCGCTGCTCCACTGCAAATGATAAGTAACTTCTTTCAAAGCTTTTTCTGCAATGGCTGCAAGTTGTTCATCTTTACTATGCTGTAATCCTGTATACAATAAATATTGATAGTTGCTGAAAATAAATAAACGCAAAATTGTTTTTGCCCAATCACCATTTTCCAATTCAACGAGTAAACAATTTTTAAAATCGCGATTATCTCTTAAGTAAGCCAAACTATCTTCTGTAATTAAATTGTCTTGCTGATTAGTTGATTGATTGATAAGTTCAGCAGCATATTGATAAAAATTTCGTGCCTGCCCCAAAATATCCAATGAAATATTTGTGATAGCAATATCCTGTTCAAGGATTGGACCATGGGCACACCATTCGCTGTTGCGTTGCGCAAGAATTAATGCATTATCCGCAAGATGTAAAGTGTACTTAGTTAGTGAATCGTTCATAAAATAACTCTCTTCAAAGATGGCTATTACATATGTTTTAATGCATCAGGCAAATCGTAAAAAGTAGGATGGCGATAAACTTTGTCGGTTGCAGGTTCATAAAAACTTTCTGCTTCATCCGGGTTTGATGCATGAATATATTTGCTTTCAACTACCCAAATACTTACACCTTCGTTACGGCGCGTATAAACATCTCGTGCATTTTCAATTGCCATTTCTGCATCAGCTGCATGCAAACTTCCTGCGTGTTTGTGATCAAGGCCTTGCTTGCTTCGGATAAAAACTTCCCATAAAGGCCAGGCCTTTTCGTTTGTATTTGTTGTGATATTTATAGTTCCCGGAGATGCATCTTCAGGAATATCACCGTAATAATATTTTCTTATAAATGATTTCATATTGATAAATAATGAGATGAAGTACAAGTGAGTGACACAACCGTGCTGCCATACGTGCCTAAGCTGGCTTAATAAAATTATGCAGCTTTAGAATTTTTACGGCTTGCTTTTTTAGCAGCATATGCAACAGCAGCTTCACGAACCCAGGCGCCTTCTTCATGGGCTTTTCTGCGTGCTTCCAATCGTTGTTTATTACAGGGACCCTTTCCTTTCACTACATTCCAGAATTCATTCCAATCTATATCTCCAAAATCATAATGCTGTGTTTGGTCATTCCATTTCAGATATTTATCTGGCAAGACCATGTTTAAGATTTTAACCTGTTCAGCACACATATCAACAAACTGTTGTCTAAGTTCATCGTTTGTTTTGCGTTTGACCTTCCATTTCATGCTTTGATCTGTATTAGTGCTTTCAGAATCTTTTGGTCCAAACATCATCAATGATGGCCACCACCAGCGATCAATCGCATCCTGGCACATTGCTTTTTGTGCATCAGTTCCTTTGCTTAAAGTAAAAAGTATATCAAATCCCTGCCGTTGGTGAAAACTCTCTTCT
This sequence comes from Parafilimonas sp., assembly GCA_040003735.1. Taxonomy (GTDB): domain Bacteria; phylum Bacteroidota; class Bacteroidia; order Chitinophagales; family Chitinophagaceae; genus Parafilimonas. The sequence continues at coordinate 11,212 of JBDUBY010000336.1, read as the reverse complement.
TTACAAATTCTGACCATCGCCCTTGCATACGGGCCATAAGAAGTTCGGCATAACATTACCTGGTTTAAAATAGCAGCTCCATCAACCAGCCACCCAATTGCACCCATATCTGCCCACGTTAAAGTTGGGTAATTAAATATGGAAGAATATTTTGCTTTGCCGCTGTTTAGATCGTTTATTGTTTGTTCTCTGGTTGTTCCAAGTGTTTCGCAGGCAGAATATAAATACAATCCATGCCCGGCTTCGTCCTGAACTTTTGCTATTAATATAGCTTTACGTTTTAAAGATGGAGCGCGGCTGATCCAGTTTCCTTCAGGTAACATACCAACAATTTCACTGTGCGCATGTTGGCTTATTTGCCTCACAAGTGTTTTGCGGTAAGCATCCGGCATCCAGTCTTTAGGTTCAATCTTTATTTCAGCATCAATTCTCTGCTGAAAAATATCTTCAAAGTTTTGTATCTCCATAAAAGGTAAAAGTACAAAAATATTTATGCTAACAAATGTTAGTGTTTGTAGCATCTTTGTCTTCTTGACAATCAATATGTTTTTTGAAAAAAAATTTTACGTTAAGAATTTTATAATAATTTGCAGCGTCTAAATAAATTAGACTGTCAATAGTAAAGTGCTTGGTTACCTTATCTGCTTGTTATTTACCGATTGTTTATATTAAGCAAGATCATTAAATTGATTAAACAACAATTATTGTTGAGATGATATATGGTTCGTGTTACGGAAGCTTGCTGCCTGCAATGTTAAATTCATTCATGCTTTATCGTTTAATAAGATTTATAAAACTCAACTGTTATATATATGAAGTATCTTAAACACAAAAGGTTTTTAGCAATTAAATTGATGCTGATAATACTGCTTGCAACGGCTTTTCAAAGTAGCGTGCAGGCACAGGGCCAGATTACCGGAACTGTGACTGATTCAAGTGGTAAGCCCCTTCAAGGGGTATCGGTGCAAAAGAAAAATTCAAAAACGGGGACTGTTACAACAGCGCAAGGCACTTATACAATAAATGCCGCAAGTACGGATGTACTTGTTTTTTCATATGTAGGGTACGACCCACAGAACGTAAATGTTGGTAATAAAACTACTGTAGATATTTCTCTTAGTTCTACCTCTGCCCAACTTAATGAAGTTGTTGTAATAGGATATGGTACTGCTCAGAAAAGAGACCTGACTGGTTCAATAACCACAGTTAGTGGAAAAGAAGTAGCTGATAAGCCAAATCCTAACCCTATTGCTTCACTGCAAGGTAAAGTAACAGGATTGTCAGTTGTAAATAGTGGTACACCGGGTGCCGCGCCGGATATCAGGATTCGTGGAACTGTAAGTATTGGCCAGGTACACCCTTTATATGTTGTAGATGGTATTCTAAATGACAATATTGATTATCTTAACCCAAATGATATTGAATCAATCGAGGTTTTGAAAGATCCATCATCACTGGCAATATTTGGTGTAAGAGGCGCAACCGGCGCAATTGTAATTACTACTAAAAAAGCAAAAGCTGGTCAAACTATAATCACCTTAAATGGTTCTTATGGATTTAAAAAATTAGTAGATCCAATACAGATGGTTGATGCTAATGGATTTAATACACTTTTCAAGGAAGAAAATGATAATAATAGTGCTCCAACACCAGATTATTCTTTTTTAAGTGCAAATACTAACTGGATTGATGCTGTTACAAGAACTGCTAATTTTAGTAATAACAGTTTAAATATTTCATCAAGCACAGACAAAAACAAATTTGTAATGTCACTGGGTTATATATATGATGAAGGAATTATTCTTCGTCAAAAATTACAAAAAATGACTGCTTCCATTAGTGATGAAGTGAAATTAAATAACGTTATAAAAGTTGGGTTCAATATTAATTCTGCCCGGACCAACAATCCATATGACGCGACTAGCGAATTAGACAATGCACGAAAAGTGATGCCTCAGGTATCACCAACCACTAAGCCATTCCAGGTTTTAAATCCTTATGGAACAGATACCATTACTCAAAATTTGTATTCTGGGTTAGATGTAGCCTTGCAAAATTCTGGAGTCGTAAACCCAATTTTGGAGATACAAAACACATGGGATAAAACCATAAACATTGAATACAGGAATGTTGGAAGTATTTATGCTGATATTACACCTTTAAAGCATTTGAATTTTCGTTCTACTTTTTATGCGGATATGAGCACTGTTGATTACAGGCAATATCAGCCATTATATTATGCTTATAATCCTATTGATAATACTCCTTATTTATATAAACAAACAACACAGGTAACTGAAAATAATCAAACATATAAGAAGTTTCAGCAAGATGAAATTCTCACTTACACCAATACTTTTGGGGATCACCATCTAACTTTAACCGGTGGATTTACCACATACTATTTTGGTAATTTTAACAGAGGAGGTACTGCAAAAACTAATAACAGTCCAGGAACAATACCTATTCCTAACGACCCAAGATTTTGGTATTTGAATAATTACTTTCAGGATGAGGCACTAACATTTGCTACAGGCTCTCAATATGAAAGGACAACCGTTTCAGAACTTGGTCGGTTTATATACAATTATAAAAACAAATATTTCCTAAATGGTTCAATACGTAATGACGCAAGCTCGCAATTACCCCCTCAAAATCGTAATCAGTTATTTTGGGCAGTAGGTGCAGGCTGGGATTTGAGCAAAGAAAATTTTATGGCGAACCAAAAAATATTTAATTATTTAAAGCTTCATGGTACTATCGGTGTATTAGGTAATCAAAGCACACCTAACGATCCGGCTGGTAATGCTTTACCTTATCCTTATTATCCAAATCTGAATACCGGAACAGTAGCAAATTTTGGAAATTATACTTATATCTCTGCTGATCCAGCTTACGTTGTTAACCCAGACCTACACTGGGAAACAGTTCAGGCGCAGGATTTCGGTATTGAATTAAACGCTTTTGATAACAGGCTCCATTTTGAAGGAACCTATTATAGTAAGAAAACAAATGATTTAATGACTTATGTGCAAAGAGGCTCCATTGGCTTAAAAGATGAAATCATCAATGGGGGTTCAATTCGTAACTGGGGCGAAGAATTTTTAGCATCGTGGAATCAAGATTTTTCAAAAGATTTTAGTGCAAATATTTCCGGCAATATTACCTTCATGAAAAACAAGGTTTTAAGTCTGGCTAAAGATATTCCTTCTGGCACCATTGACCGGTATTCTCAAAATAATGGCTCCGCAGACAGCAGAACAGAACCTGGCCATCCTATAGGTTCTTTTTTCGGCTATGTTCAAACAGGAATATTTCAATCTTATGCCGATATCATAAAATCTCCAAGCGAATCATCTCTGGGTGCAGTAAGGCCCGGAGATAGAAAATTTGCCGATCTGAACGGCGATGGTGTAATAGATGCCAACGATAAAACATTTATTGGTAACCCCACACCTGATTTTATGTATGGAACGTCCATAACACTTAATTATAAAAATATTAGCCTGGATATTGCCGGAGAAGGAGTTTATGGAAATGAAATTTTCAGAGTTTGGAATTCCCTGGAGTCACCTTTCCAAAGAGTGAATTATGCAGCATTCCAGTTAAACAGGTGGCATGGAGCCGGAACATCTAATTGGGAACCAATTATTAGCCAGCAGGATCGGGTAAACTATAATGGTTCTACCTATAATATAGAAGATGGAAGCTATTTCCGGTTACGCAATATTCAGTTATCGTATAGTTTTTCTTCAAACATGTTGTCAAGTGCACATATCAAAGGAATAAGACTATATGCTAATGCACAAAATATAAAGACATGGAAACACAATAATGGTTATACACCGGAATTTGGAGGAGATGCTACATCTTTTGGCTATGATGCAGCAGGGGGAGCAATACCTTATATTATAACCTTTGGATTTTCAGCAACCTTTTAAATTTTAATAAATCTAATTATGAAAAGGAAATTGAATATATTATTTACTACAATTGCCAGCCTGCTACTAATTATATTGGCTTTTAGCAGTTGTCAGAAATTTTTGGATAGAAAGCCGCTTACAGCAACATTAGGTGATTTAGGATCGGGTACACTTGATGGTCAAAGTTTTAATTTATACAGTACTTTACGTTATGCCGGCTTTTCTACACTGCCGTGGATTGATTTTAACAGCATTCGTGACGATGATGCCCAAAAAGGAAGCAGCCAAACTGATGGTGCGGAAATAAATGCAGAGTTTGAAACATTTCAATATACAAAAGATGATTGGGCTACAGATACTTATTGGAATGATCATTATGCTATGATAAACCTTGCTAACACAGAAATATATTATGGCAGAGATTCCTTAAAACTTACAGATGAAGCTTCGCTTCGGGATATTGGGGAAGCTCATTTTTTTAGAGCATATTCTTTTTTTGATTTAGTAAAAGCTTATGGTGAAGTGCCGCTTCTAAATTTTTATTTTAAAAATCCTGCAGACGGACTTATACCAAAATCATCTGCAGACGATATATATGCACAGATAGATAAAGATTTGGATACCGCTGCAATGTATCTTCCTTTGAATTGGAATGACGCGAACGGAAATAATCAATATCCGGGAAGGCTAACTAGTGGAGCTGCAAAAACTTTGTGGGCGCAAACGTATTTATTCAGAAAACAATGGGATAAAGTTAAAAGCCTTTGTAATGATGTAATTACTTCAGGTCAGTATTCCTTGGCAGCAAATTTTACGGATATATGGAAAGATGGATTAAATGGTGTTGGTAAAAACGGGCCTGAATCTATTTTCGAAATGCAATCACTGTATGGTCAAAATGGTACTCCAGACTATAGTGTTGATTGGGGAACTTCTCAAAATGTTCGCCAGGGCGGTGCTTCAGTTGCATGGAATTTAGGATGGGGATGGAATACGCCGACTCAAAATCTTGTAAACGCATGGGACAATACTGACCCAAGAAAAAATCAAACGATACTTTATTCTGGCCAATTTGATGGCGGAGCCGCCGAAGGTGGTTTTGGTGCAACGTTGCCTCCTTATAACAAGGATTCTCTGGGAAAATCCGGTTTTCTTGACCAGCCTTATTGGAATAAAAAAGTATATACAGGAAATGATCCTGCAATGCGTGCTTACACAGGTGAGATTAATAATAATGGCGGAGCAAAATGGATAAATCATAGAATAATACGTTATGCAGACGTTTTATTAATGATGGCAGAAGCTTCTAACGAATTAGGTGATGGTGCTACTGCTGAAACCATGCTCGAAGAAGTACGTGCAAGAGCTAGAGGTGGTGATAATACTGCTCTTCCGCATATTGCTTATGTAAGCCAATCGCAAATGCGCACAGCTATTAAAAATGAACGCAGATGGGAGTTTGCAATGGAAGGGTACCGTTTTTATGATTTAGTACGTTGGGGAGATGCTTCAAGTGCATTGGGTAATTTGGGATATCAGCCAAAAAATCAATATTATCCAATACCACAACCTGCAATTGATTTGTCAGGCGGCGTACTGATGCAAAATCCTAATTATTAATATTACGTAAATTAAGAAATAAGATATTTAAAATATTAAAAAAAGAATTATGAAATTGTATGCAAATGTCAGGAGTGTGATACTGCTTTTTTGCGTTGGGGTTTTGCTCAATAGTTGCCAAAAAATGGATCAACCCCCTTTAGGAGATTATCTTAAAGATGCGAATCCACCAGGCGGACCTTTAAAGTTTTATGCTGCATTAGATGAAAAGAATGTTGACAGTATTAGAGCTAATTATGGTACGTTCAATAATGCTTCTATTGTGGCAGATGGTGTTTCTGGCATGTGTGCCCAGTTTGATGGTTCACAAAATGGATTCATCAATTATCCTTCTGCCAACGATTTTGGGCAGTCAACCAGTTTTACTATTTCTTTCTGGATAAATATAACAATGGCTCAAAAAGATAATGACCATGCCGTTGGTATACTTGCTTTTGCAAACTCAAAAAACTTTTGGGGTAATGCAACATTTTATGCTGATAATAATGCAAAGAGCCCTTCAGATTCAATGGACTTGAAAATTCATTTTAACGCACCTGACAATGGTGATAACTGGAACTTTGCAGGTTATAATTTTGCGCATGCCTGGCCAAAGATGTATGATGGACAATGGCACCAGGTGGCTTTTACTTACGATTCTGCAACAGCCACAGGAACTGTTTACAGAGATGGAGCGCAATTTGATCAACAGACAGGCCAGTCAATAGCTTTTGAAAATTCTTCTCAGGTAGTTTTGGGCGGATTCCAGGAAGCTGCAGGCATTTCTGATTCTTACGACAACAATACATGGATGGCAGGTTTTCCGGGAAAGATGGATAATGTAAGATTATATGGAGAAGCACTTTCCGGTGCTGATATAAAAGCTATTTATGATAATAAAGAGTAGTTATAAACTAATCTAAACCACATATTATTAAAAAGGGCTGCAATTAGCAGCCTTTTTTAATTTTGATTATAACTTAGGTTTAAATGCAATACAGGCAAACGCTGATAATATTTTTGTTGATGAGCATTGTTTTGTTGTTTGTAAAATGTATAAATAACCAGGACAGCAGTAGTCAAGATTCATCTGCAAAGCAAATTCAGTCTAAAAGTTTCGAACCTGTAACGTACCAGCAATTCGCTGGATCAGAAACATGTTTAAAATGTCATCAATCAATCACAACAAATTATTTTCAAACAGCACATTATCTTACTTCTCAACCGGCTTCCAAACAATCAATAAAAGGAAGCTTTAAAACGGGGCAAAATAGTTTTATTTATGACGTTGGAAAAATAGTTAAACTTGAAAAACAAGAAGATAGTTTTTACCAGGTTTATTATTACAAAGGAAAAAAAATTGTACAAAGAAGATTTGATATTGTTGTTGGCTCGGGCAATCGTGGTCAAACATATTTATCATGGATTGGTAACCATATTATTGAATTGCCGGTTTCGTATTTTACACAAGTGCATCAATGGGCAAATAGCCCTGGCTATCCCTTATCGCCAATCATATTTAACAGGCCGGTTACTGCAAGATGTTTAGAATGTCACGGCACTTATGCAACAACAATAAATTATAATCCTGATGTACCACCAATGTTCGATTCATCACAAATGATGTTAACTGTTGGCTGCGAGAAATGTCATGGACCTGCAGCAAAACATGTAGCCTACGAGCAAGCGCATCCAAACGATACAATTGGTATGTTCATCATTAATCCAGATCATCTTACAAAACAATTGCAATTAGATGTTTGTGCGCTTTGCCATAATGGAAAGCTGCAGGAAAAGCAACCGCCATTTCAATTTGTTGCGGGTGATAGTTTGAATGATTTTTATAATGCAAGTGATGAAGTAAAAAAAGCTGGTGTAATGGATGTTCATGGAAATCAATTTGGTGTTTTAGCTGCGAGTAAATGTTTTCAAATGAGTAAAACGATGACATGCATTACATGCCATGATCCACATAAAAATGAAACAGGAAATACTTTGCTATTTTCGCAACGTTGCATTAGCTGTCATTCAAATCAACATAAACAAATAGCTAATTTGCCGAATGATGTTGTTAAAAATAATTGTATTGATTGCCACATGCCTTTGCAGGAATCAACATCTATTTCGTTCTTACTTCAAAACAAAACTCAACCGGTTAATGCTGTAATGCGTACGCATTATATCACCATTTATAATGATGAAACAAAGAAATTTATTGAACGTTATTCAAAATCGAAAAAGTAGAAATAAATAAAGTAATGGGTTTAAAATCTGAAATGAAATTTGCTGCTGCTCTGGTTTCTTTTTATGTGTTTTTCACTTCATGTAATAGTAATTCAGGAAGTGTGTTTGAACAGCTTTCTTCAGCACATACAAATATAAAATTTGAGAATAAGCCTGAAGAACATAAAGCATTCGGCATACTTTATTATTTGTATTATTATAACGGAGGCGGTGTTGCTGTTGGTGATATCAACAATGATGGCTTGCCTGATATTTATTTTACTGCCAGCAATCACGGGGGTAATAAATTATATCTCAATAAAGGCGAATATAAGTTTGAAGACATAACAAATAAAGCTGGAGTTGCAGGAAGTGCAGATTGGTGTACAGGCGTTACAATGGCTGATGTAAATGGTGATGGCTATCTCGATTTTTATGTTTGCGCCGTTCAGGGCGAGCATGGTTTGAAGGGCAGGAATGAGTTATTTATAAATAATGGTAATGGCACTTTTACAGAAAGCGCAGAAAAATATGGACTGGCTTTATCAGCTTATTCAACGCAGGCAGTTTTTTTTGATTACGATCATGATGGCGATTTAGATTGTTTTGTATTAAATCAATCACACAATCCAAATCAAAATATTGTTGATACAAGCCATCGAAAAGATTTTGATTTTAATGCAGGTGATCGATTATACAGAAATGATATTAGGACAACAGGCAAGTTTACTGATGTTTCAAAACAAGCTGGCATTTATCAAAGCAACCTTGGTTATGGACTTGGAATTTCTGTTGCCGATATGAACAATGATGGCTATGATGATATTTATATTGGTAATGATTTTCATGAAAATGATTATTATTATATCAACAATGGCGACGGAACTTTTACTGAAAGCGGCGCAAAACATTTTGGTCATTATTCCCGCTTTAGCATGGGTAATGATATAGCCGATTATAATAACGATGGGCAACCTGATATTACAACAGTTGATATGTTGCCGCCAGATGAAAAAACAACAAAAACTTATGGCAGCGACGAAAGTTATGAGATATATAATTTCAAAATTACTTCGCATGGTTTTCAAGACCAGGTTTCAAGAAACTGCCTGCAAGAAAATAATGGAAACGGAATAAGTTTTAGCGATCAGGCTTTAATGGCCGGTGTGTCTGCAACTGATTGGAGTTGGTGCCCATTGTTTGCTGATTTTGATAATGATGGTTATAAAGATCTTTTTATTTCCAGCGGAATTGTAAAACGGCCGGTTGATCTTGATTATGTTCGTTTCGTGTCTGATCTGGCGGCACGCATCAATAGAAATTCATCAGACGCTTACGATAAAAGCACAATGGATAAAATGCCTGATGGTGCTTCGCATCCTTTCTTATTTAAAAATAATGGCAATGGAATTTTTACTGACGAAAGTGCCGATTGGGGCACCGGAAAAATGAAAGGTTATTTTAATGGTGCTGCTTATGCAGATCTAAACAATGACGGTAACCTTGATCTTGTTATTAATTGTATTAATGCGCCAGCCACTGTTTTAAAAAATAAATCAACCAATACAAATTCGCTTTCTATTTCTTTTAAGGGAAATGGAATGAATACATTTGGTGTTGGTTCAAAAGCATATGTATTTACGCACACAGATTCATCAGGCATCATCAAAAAAAATATGCAGTATGAAGAGTTGATGCTAACACGCGGATTTCAATCTTCATCAGATACTAAGTTACATTTTGGGTTAGGTAAAACTCAAAACATAGATAGCATTTTAATTGTTTGGCCAACGCAAACATACCAGCTTCTAAAAAATATTCCGGCAAACAAACCATTAATTGTCTATCAAAAAAATGCTGCTGATACATTTCATTACAACACATTTTTTCCTCCAAAGAAAAATATTTTAGAAGATGTAACGGCGCAGGTTAATTGTAAATGGAAACATAAAGAAGATAAGTTCAACGATTTTAATGTTGATTATTTAATACCGCATAAAGAAAGTACACGCGGGCCAAAGATTGCAGTTGGTGATATAAATAATGATGGATTAGATGATTTTTATGCTTGCGGGGCTGCAGGGCAGCCAGGTACTTTAATGATGCAGCATGCTGATGGAACTTTTTCTTCAGTTGATACAGCGATTTTTAATAAAGATTTTTTATATGAAGATGTTGATGCTATTTTCTTTGATGCGAATGGCGATGGGTTTAAAGATTTATTGGTGATAAGCGGAGGAAACGAACCGCAGGTTAATTCTCCAATCTTGCTTGAAGACCGGTTGTATTTAAATAATGAAAAAGGAGGCTTTAATCGAACAACAAAATTTTTAGTACAACAGTTGTACAATAAGTCATGTGTTGCTGTTGCAGATGTTGATCGTGATGGCGATTCAGATATTTTTATAGGCGGCCTTGCGAGTACGATGGCAAATGATTTTGGATTACCACAGTCATCCTATCTTTTTTTAAATGATGGCAAAGGAAATTTTTCAGGTACTACTTATCAAACAATAAAGCTTACAAATATCGGAACGGTAACATCAGCAAAATTCACTGATTTAAATAATGATGGCTGGCCAGATCTTGTTGTAACAGGCGAGTGGATGTCAATAAAAATTTTCATGAATAATCACGGAAAATTTACTGAAACAGATATTCCAAATTCAACCGGTTTGTGGCAAACAGTTTATACAACTGATATTAATGGCGATGGTTATCCTGATATACTTGCCGGCAACTGGGGACATAATTCAAAACTATGGGCAGGCAAAAACGGACCATTAAAATTGTATATAAAAGATTTTGATAATAATGGTGTGATAGATCATGTATTGTGCTATACAATTGATGGAAAACAATATCCTTTTTTAGCCAAGGATGAATTAGAAAAAGACATGCCTGTATTAAAAAAATATTATTTAACGTATAGCGAAGTTGCAGGCAAAACTGTACAATATATGTTTTATGATTTGTTTAAAGATTATACTGAATTAACAGCAGAAACACTTGGCTCTGCTTGTTTTATAAATGATGGTAAAGGCAACTTTAAAAAGATGGATTTACCAAATGATCTGCAACTTGCACCAGTGTTTGCATTTGCACCGCTGGATAAAAATAGTTACATCGCCGGAGGAAATTTTTATGGAACTATTCCATATGAAGGCAAGTATGATGCATTGTGTCCAACTATATTTTCGTTTAATAAAAATCAATTCAATATTTCATCAATATTACCAAATGTAAAAGGCGAAGTGCGCGATATGAAATGGCTGAATACAGCACACGGTAAAATGCTTGTTATTGCAAGAAATAATGATAGCTTATCTTTTTATAAATTAAATAAATGATATTGTAAAGTTTAATGCCTTTAGCTCCCTCTCCTTTGGAGAGGGTTGGGGTGAGGTCATTTTTTAGCTTAATTTTTGATCATGAAAACAACAATGAAATTTGCCGGCTTTATATTT
>JBDUBY010000013.1:0-13862 GCA_040003735.1 Parafilimonas sp. | reverse complement strand
CGTTTTTGTGCACGTAAATACCGCACATAAATATCTGCGGGTAAATAAACTCCCGCTAAATGGCCAATATGAACCGGGCCGTTTGCATAAGGCAAGGCTGCTGTTATTAAATATCTCTTAAAATCTTTCATGTAAAGGCTGCAAAAATAAGAGAACGCTTGCTAAACCTTTCAGAAATTGAGAAAGCAGGCGATAAATTGGGCTCATTAATTAAACAAAGATTACTGCCCACTAAAAACGTATAAGCTGTAATTGTAATGGCTTGCTATTTGTTTTATATATGGTATTGTTAATCATTTAAAACATTTTTATGAAAACAAATAATACATCCGATAAAATAAAAAATCAGGATGTAAACGAAAGCACCAGTGAAAAGAGAAACAGTAATCAAACTGAAAACAGGAGCAATTCTTCTAATCAAACTATGCACAATAAAGGTACTGGAATGAGCAGTGAATCGGGTTCAAGTCAAAGTGAAAAATCATGGCAGGGAACAAGCGGAAGCCAATCAGGTTCACAACAAAATTCAGGCAGTAATATGCAAAAAGATTCCGGAAATCAAAATGACAATAACAAGGATGTAAACAAAACCGCTTCTCAGAATCAAAGATGATAATTTTAATATTGTATTCTCTTTTACAAGCTCTTGCCGAAAAGCAGGAGCTTTTTTGATAGCATAATTTTTGCTTTTGAAAAACCCGCATGAACTGGATTGATATTTTACTTGTTGCAATTATTTTAATTGCAGTATGGGCTGGCTGGCAACGCGGTTTTATAGTTGGCAGCCTTGAATTACTTGGATGGCTTGGAAGCGTATGTTTTGGATTTATATTTTATCCTTACGTAGCAACGCTTTTACAAAAATATTTTCCATCAATTGGTGTTTGGAAGTTGCCAGTGTCACTTGTTCTTGTAATTATTATTGCACGATTAATTTTATCACTTATCATCAATGGAATATTAAGCACAACTACAGCACGCATGCATCAAAGTTCGCTTAATCATGCAGCAGGAATAATTCCCGGATTTATAAATGGATTAATTTTCTCAACACTTGTTGCGGCATTGCTGTTTTCTTTTCCTATTTCAAATGCTGTTTCAAGCACTGCACGCAACAGCAAAGTAGCTAATAAATTTGCTTTGCAGGCAGAATGGTTTAACGAAAAAATTTCTCCTGTATTTGATAAGGCCGTTAAACAAAGCATCAACAAACTTACTGTTGAGCCTGAAAGCGATGAGATAGTAAAACTGCCTTTTAAAACAAATGATTTTAAAGAAAGGCCAGACCTTGAAGCAAAAATGCTGGTGCTTGTAAATAAAGAAAGAAAAAAAGCAGGGCTACCACCTTTAGCGGCAGATCCGGCTTTGCAAAAAGTAGCGCTGGCACATTCTGCAGATATGTTCCAGCGCGGTTATTTTGCACATATTACTCCGGAAGGTAAAGACCCGTTTGACCGTATGCGCGACGCAAATATTAAGTTTCTTCTTGCGGGTGAAAATCTTGCGCTTGCACAAACACTTTTTATTGCACATGAAAGTTTGATGAATTCACCTGGCCATCGTGCAAATATTTTAAGATCAGGTTTTGGAAGACTCGGCATCGGCATTCTTGATGGCGGCGTATATGGTATTATGATATCGCAGGAATTTAAAAATTAAGAGTTGGCATATTTTGAAAAGCTTTCTATTAATGAAATAATTTAGTATTGCATTGAATAATTTAATCATGCAAGAAAAATTTTATGCCCATTCAACTGCAGTAATTGATGAAGGTGCAATTATTGGCGAAGGAACAAGCATCTGGCATTTCTCACATCTGATGAAAGGCTGCAATATTGGAAAAAACTGCATCATCGGTCAAAATGCTTTTATTGCAAATAATGTTGTGCTCGGCAATAATGTAAAAGTGCAAAACAATGTTTCGTTGTACGATGGTATTATTTGCGAAGACGATGTTTTTCTCGGCCCGTCATGCGTTTTTACAAATGTTATAAATCCCCGAAGCAATGTTTCAAGAAAAAATGAATTCAAACAAACGCTTATAAAAAAAGGTGCAACTATCGGTGCGAATGCAACAATTATTTGCGGCATTCATATTAATGAATTTGCATTCATTGGTGCTGGTTCTGTTGTAACAAAAAATGTTCCCGCTTATGCATTGGTTACCGGCAATCCTGCAAAACAAACAGGCTGGATGAGCGAACATGGAAATAAACTTCAGTTCAATAAAGATGGTGTTGCAATTTGTGAAACCACAGGCGCAATATATCATTTACAAAATAATGCTGTTTTAAAACTGTAATGTAATTTTTATGTAACCAGCAATTGTGCAGATTGCATCACGGTTGTGTCACTCACTTGTACAACATATCTTTGAGCAGCATGAAAAAAATAAAATTTGCAGTAGTTGGTTATGGACAAATTGGCAAACGTCATGCAGCTATTATAACCCAAAACCCGCAGGCCGAACTTGTTGCATTAATTGATATACAGCAACCATCCGAATTAAATATTCATCAACCAAATATTCCTTTCTTTTCATCATTAGAAAACTTTCTTCAATCAAATATTGAAACAGATGTAATAAATATTGCAACGCCAAATGGTTTGCATGCGCAACAAGCCATTCATTGTTTACAGAACAATAAACATGTTGTAATTGAGAAACCCATGGCTTTGCATACAGAAGACGCAGAAGCTATTATTAAAGCAGAAACAAAATATCAAAAGCATGTTTTTATTGTAATGCAAAACCGTTACTCGCCACCAGTTGCATGGTTGAAAAACATCATTACTAAAAATATTTTAGGCAAAATTTATTCAGTGCAACTAAACTGTTTCTGGAACCGCGATGAACATTATTACAAAGGCGACTGGCATGGAACAAAACAAATGGATGGTGGCGTTTTATTTACGCAATTCTCGCACTTCATAGATATTTTTTACTGGCTTTTTGGTGATGTAAAAAACATACATACAGTTGTACAATCATTCAATCATAAACACCTTACCGAATTTGAAGACAGTGGTATTGCCACATTTGAATTTGGAGAAAATAGTATTGGCTGCCTAAATTTTTCAACTGCTGTGTGGGATAAAAATTTTGAAAGTAGTATTACCGTCATTGCAGAAAATGGCAGTATAAAAATTGGCGGGCAATACATGGATAAAGTTGAATATTGCCATATAAAAAATTACGAAATGCCGCAACTGCAATCTTCAAATAAAGAAAACGATTATGGCAGTTATAAAGGCAGTGCAGACAATCATCATTACATTATTCAAAATGTAATTGATGTATTGTTGAATGAAACATTACCTGCCGCAAGCTCTGCAGAAGGCTTAAAGGTGATTGATATAATCGAGAAAATTTATAATGCCGCAAATGCATTTTAATTACATGCATTTCATCCATCTTGCTTTTGCTGAGGCGTACGTCGCATCACCTAAATAATTTCCTGTTACATCACCTCTTATTAATTGGTTAGGCATAGCAGCAGGGTTAGTTGTTATAAATTTATCGCATAGATCTTTTATAATATCAACCTGCGCGTTTTCCACAGCATCCATATCAAGATCAATCAACGTTAATAATTTTTGAACGGCGTTTGCATCATTACCATACGCTGCAGGCACAACAAAAGTGTTTGTTTTTGCGTCAAGAACAGGACTGTAACATGGATTTATTCTTACAAGATTTGCACTATTGTTTAATGCCGGTTCCATAACAGAATATGCAATAAATGTGGCGCTATCGGGCGGATCATCAAGAATACTTGTTGCCATTTTTGTAATATCATTTTTAAATGCAAATGAACTATCGGCGTTTACAAGCGGATTATTTTTATTAGCTGAACATAAGGCTTTATCATCAGGATCAGAAGAATTTAATTTGTCTGCAATTATTGCTTTACTGCCTGTACCGGTACCTATTGAAAGTATGCAACAATCTTTTGCAACAGCGCCATTTGTAATTGCTTCAACCAAGCCTGCAAGCACGGGATTATTAAAGCCTGAAACAGCACCATCCCAATACCAGGTTGTGGTGCTGTAAAGTGCACTTTGGAAATCGGGTTTTGGCCTTTTAATAAATGGAAGTACCGTTGCCGGCGCATCAAAATAATTTAATGGCGCATTACTTGAAGCATGAATGGCATGCGCTAACGGCATCGAAAAATATTTAGAAGTAAACTTATCAGTTTCACTTACCATATTTGACCTAAAAAAACTTACGCGTTGCCTAAAGTAATCAAACCCAACAATCACCAATTGCAGATCAGGTTTATTTATAAGCGGCGGCAGTTCATTCAACCCCATTTGTATTACTGGTTTTGTCACTTTGCCTTCGCGGTATAAATGATCATAATCAGTTAGCACTTTAATTAAGCCCTGCAACTTTCTCACTGCACTGTATTTTGGTCCAATGCCAATTGCTTTTCTCAACAAAGCAATCATATCCTGCTTTTTCAATTTTTCCCAAAAAGTGAGCACAGAAAAAACCTGTTTGCGCAGATTCTCATCTGCAAAAACATTTATGATTTCACTTATCTTCATATCAACACACAAACATGCTAATACAAGACTGCCACCAGAATTTGCAATAGCAAGATCAAATTTTCGCAATAGTTCATGACCGTTGATATCACCATAAATATCCAGCAGCACACGTGCCTGGATTAATGACCAGGAACCACCACCATCGAGGGAAAGAATTTTATACGCCATAAGTAGTTATAATTTGCAGTTTGTTTTTTTATATTTCATGCTTATCACCCATAAAATATTTATCAGAAACTTTTTAAGTTTCTATAATTATTTTACCAGAACGAACTAAATTTTAAGAGTGGGAATTATGAGCCGGATTATGCTGATACAAGTTACAGCTTATTTTAATTTAACATACATAAGTTTACACGGATTGTTTCCCGGTTCGCCATCAACAACTATTAATACACCGTTTCTTATTGGAACAGTGCCTTCATAATTGTCTGCATCGTTTAAAGAAATAAATACCACCGGCTGCCAGTTTATTTTTATTAAGGAATGACTTCTTCAAAATAAGGTTATGCTTAGTTAATTTCAGATATAATATTAGGTTCTTTCTTTTAAAATATTTACTAATAAAACGCTTTTCAGTTTGAATTACCAAGGAATTAATTAAGCTATATCACTGCAAGCACCGTATTCACAATTATATCAAAAACTTCTTTCTTAAAAGCATCGGCGGCAGCAGCAGCTAAACCGGCTTCTGTTAGTGCACTCATTTTTACCAGATCCTCATCGCCTAAAAGAAGTATTTTAAATTGATCCGGCGTTATTTGATTACTTTCTAATTCCTGGCTATATTTTTTAATATCATCCTGCAAAATATGCAGCAAACTTGTACCGTCGCTTGATGCTTCGGCTACCAAATCTTTGAACTTTTCTTTTGCAAGATTTACAACAGCAGTTTTTAATTGTATAAATAAATTATTTAAATCGAGTGCCATAAAAATTATTTTAAAAATTACTATTTATTTTTTCCGTTTTCGAGTTTAATTATCTGGTCCATCAACTGACCTATTTTTTCAGATACATTCTGTGCAAATACTTCGCTTTCTTTGCCACTAGCTTTCCAGTTATTTAAAAACTGTTTATAAAAATCGTTATCAGATAGAAGTATTCCATATTGTTTTGCTGACAATGAATTTAAATTCCTGCCTTTATTGTATTCATAGGCTTTCTGCAGTTCTGTATTTACTTTATCAATATCCGGCTTGGCAGCGTTATAACTAATGCTGTCAGACTCCATAGCAAGATTTTGTAAATCTACTTTTAAAGAAGTTGCCTGTGTGTATGCATATTGATCATACAAGGCAATGGTTGGCTTACAACCAATTAACATGATAGTCAAAAGAAAGTAAGTAAACTGTTTTTTCCTGATTAATAATGTCTTCATATTGTTTCTATTTAAAATTTTCTTTTACAAACCATACCAAATTTTTAAAGCAAAGCCTTGCTAAAATTTCATCTGGATCAAGTAAATCCTGTGGCTGAAAATTAGCAGGCGGATGTTGCATATATGTCTTTATTTGATTTGATAAAAAGTCTTCAAAAAACTTCATCTCTCTATAAGTTGGATATTCACTAACCGGATGAATTACACCGTCAAAATCGCTTCCAAGACAAATATTATCCCACACAGTGATACCAGGTTTTCTTGCCATAGTTGCTGCACGCTCGGCAATGTATTGAAAGTGCCTCCATAAATTTTCTATGTGATAACCATCATCTTTCTTTACACCATTTACACGTTGATCAAGCTCAATACCAATCATTCCATTACTTCTTATCGTTTCGAAAATATCATCATCAAACATGTTTAAATTCTCCTGGTAAAAAGGACTTGGATCCCAGGTATTAATAAAACCCTGGTCTGTTACTTTCCTGCCGCTTACACATGCATGCGACCAAACTATCGGAACCTGCGGATAATTGTTTGCGCGAAAACGATAATAACTCTGGCGTGCTTTCCAGCTCATGTGCTTTACATCAACCAACACATTATTTTTCATCAGTTCATTAATCACCATATAACCAATAGGTGTTATATCACTATCAATGCCAAAGCTTTGATCAGTTAAGCCTAAACTTGTAACCGGCTGCAGGCTTTCGCAATGACCACATAAACCATTGTAATAATGATGTGCGATCGTAAATGAAAATAATTTTGTACTGCTAAGAAGTTGTTTTAGATTTTGCATCACCATATCGCAGGCAGCTTTACTCCATAATGGTTTCATCGAGTCAGGATGATTTTCGACCATATCAACAGTAACTTCATTACGAAAATCCGCATCATCTAAAACTTTATAAGTAAACAATTGGCCGTTACTTATATACTGCTCAAAATTGCGGCCGTTGTACAACCGGCCATCAAGTGTTATGTTACTCCATAATGAGTTTCCGCCTTCAATGGTTAAAAATATTTGTACAATGGGATCTGAATTAATTAACTGCACATCAGCACCATTTTGTAAAATATTATAATCAGCATTTTTTATTTGGGCATACGTTGCGCCAACACATTGAGAAGCGTCAGGAATAAAAGGACCGTTCTTTATATAGTTGAGTTGTTTTATTAACTCTTCAAAATAATCATAGCTATCATCTTTTATGCGCTTTACATTATTTTTTGAAAAGCTTGAAACAACATGGCCCAATTCTAGTTCGGCAACATCTTTCAATCTTAATAAACTTAATATTTTATCAAACGTGGTAGAATTTGGTATTTTGAAAAAGCCGCTTTCCGGTGGATATAATGAAACACCAATTAACCTTACAGAACTATTTATTGTGCTTGTAAAATCTGATTGCGAATAAGTGGCAAAGCCGGCATGTTCGCCAATAATATGCCGCAGGCTATCGTTTGGAAGATCATACAAGTTCCAAATTGAATTAATGTTGTTGGGATCACCACTCATTGGATCGTCATCGTTCAAACGATTTTCGAACGGCCGTAAAAACGGGTGTACGTGAAGGTCAGCAAAAAGCATAAAAAAGATTTAGCACCTACTCTTTTAATCAAGGATTTTCGGCGATCTCCTTTATTGCTTTTTTATGAAAAATATAAATCAGCTTCATCTTTCCTGCGATTCTTAAGACCCTGTACTTCTACCAATACTCCATTTACATGTGCTTTATCCCATACCATAAATGAATCGCGAATTGTGGGGTCTGAAGTATTTGCTTTTACTTTTTTTAATAGTGATGAAGAAAGCAGGGCGCCAATACCTTCATTATAAGCAAAGCTCAACAAAGCATTATATTGATTTTGCGTGAGGTTCACCTTTGAAAGTGCAACATCAATGCCATGCGCTTTTTTTAAAACTTCACCCAAGAGAAGCTGATCTGCACGGTCTTGTGTTATAACATCGCCAGGCTGTACCGGTGCTCCGCTTTCATACAAAATTGTACCAATGCCAATAGTCCAAATACCTGCGCTGTCTTTGTATGCAGTTAATTTGCAACCTTCATGTTTAATAACAAAATCAAAAAAAGTTTTGTCTGGTGCCATATAATTAAATTGATTGTGCTTACTCTTTAATACAGGATTTTCAGCATGCTCCTTTATCATTAAATATATTTAGGCTAAGAACTTTTATTTGTATCAGGCTTTTTTCCGCTTCCTCGTAAATTGGAAATCTTGTTCAATACATCAAACCAAAAAGGTGCGCCCATCATAATTGCAATAACAGTAACAGCTAATCCTATAATCTTAATCAACACAAATAAAAGCCAGCCTGATTCTTTTGCGGATGAAAATTCCATTTTAGTCCAGCCTAAAGGAATAGATTGATCTAATGCAGCTTTTGCTTTGTTTATTGATTCCACTTTCGCCTGGAGAGAATCCTGTAATTGATTTAATGTAAGCCTTGTAGTGTCATTACTCGTTTGTGCAGCCATCGTTTGTTTAAGTTGTTGCATATCGGCTTTAATAGAATCATCAGCGCCTGTTTTATATGCCTGCGCAGCCACCGCCGCTCTTGCATCAGGATTGCTATATAGATATTTGCTGATCTCAATTGTATCAGCATTTAAAAACAAGCATACAACAACGGCTGCAGCGAAAGTTATTTTTCTTGTGTATTTTGTTTTTAATGTGCCTGTAAGCCTGTCCATATTACTGTTGTACCAATCTTCTATTCTTGTCTGCAGCATTTCTATGGCACCTGTAGTTTTTACAGTTAAAGAATTAAATGTGTCTTTGGCTTCATTTGCATAAATTAAAAAAGCGCGTCTCAATTCTTCAGAGATCGCGGTTGAAGTAGCAATAGATTCAATAATCTGGTCTATTGTAGTTGGGCTAACAACTTTAGAAAAAGATGTAACCTTATCAAACAAAGCTGAAACAAAATTTTTTGCGTCTATATAAGAAGGTGCTTGTCCTTTTGGAGACAATGCAGTTACAGCGCAGTGATCCAGTATTTCCTGCCCAAGCGACACCGGCTTGTTTTCTGCATTTACTATTTTAGTATCAAAAATAGTTAAGAGCCACTGGCCTAATACCTGCGCTCTTATACGGCGCACTGTTAAAATCATTTCTACTATTGAGCTGCAAATAATACTCAGCAGAAAAAAAATAAAAATGATCCCAACAACAAGATCAAGAATGGGAAAGCTACTCATACAAATATTTTTTTGCCTACTCTAATCCGTTTTCGGCTTTCCGGTAAAGCAGAAGGTTTATGCTTTGTCGTTAAAAAGATAAGTAAGGTTTCATTTTTCATAAGCAATGTTTAAAAACTTCAACTCGTATGTTATTTAAACAGAAATTAATATCACACAAAAATGCAAGCATGCGATATCAACACAATTGAAAATCACTCACACAATATCTTATTTACGATATCACAAAATGCAATTATTAAAAGCTATACCAGGTTAGAGCAGATAGGTATTTACAATGGAATTGGGATTTTTTCAGAATGCAGGTTATACTTAGTCAATTGTAACAGTAATATTAAACTTTTTTTCTTTTATATGCAATTTTGAGAAAGATATTTTTTGATTATACTTTTGAATACATGAAAGTGCAGTTAATTATTTTTTTGGGTATGATTTTAATGGCCTGTAGTTGCAACATAAATAATTATGAAAACGCCGTTACTGCTTTGGATGGCGGACGAGAATTTATTGACGGATGTTTAAAGGGAGATTTTAAACAGGCATCTTTTTATATGATACAGGATAGTGCTAACGAAAGCAATCTCTTAAAAATAAAAAGAGATTACAATATAAAAAGCGCCGATCAAAAAAGTGCTTACGCTTCAGCATCTATTATTATTAATGATGATGAAACAATAAATGATACCACGCATATTATTAATTACAGCAATTCTTACGATAAAATTTCCCGCAAAGTAAAAGTGATTAACCGCAACGGAAAATGGCTCGTAGATTTTGAATATACGTTCAACGGCAATCTTTAATTAAGGATGATGAAAACAGCTTTGATAGTTTTTGCGGGCAGTGGTTTTGGTGGCGTGTGCAGGTATTTTGTTCAAAAGTTTTTTGTTGATGCTGGTTATGTAAATTTTCCTGTAGGAACATTTGTGGTAAATATTCTCGGGTGTTTTTTAATTGGTTTTTTTGGTGCTGTGGCTGAAAAAAATAACCTGCTTAGCGCTGAATGGCGGCTTGCACTTACAACAGGTTTTTGCGGCGGCTTTACAACATTCAGCACATTTGCAAACGAGAACATGAACTTATTGCGCAATGGTGATTATACATATTTTTCAACGTACATTTTACTAAGTGTAGTGCTTGGAATTGCCGCCGTTTTTCTTGGCATCAGTTGTATTAAGCTTTTTTAAATTCACAATTAAATTTCAACCATAGATTTGCCGCATGAGATGTCTTAGTTTATTTGGCATTCATCAAAACAAAATAAAAAACAAATTTATACCGATGAAACTCGTTTCCTATCTTAAAGAAGAACATGACCAGCTTGCCATTTTAGAAAATAATTTATTGTATGATACAGATTTGCTGCATATGGAAATGCCATCTTCCATGATGATGTTTTTAACTTATTGGGAAGATAATTATTCCCTTGCATTAAAGCTGCACCAGGCAATTATTGATGACCGTATTGGAAAAGAAAAAGGTTTTCCGTTTGATGAAGCTACGCTGCTTGCGCCGGTTCCTTTTCCGGCAAGTTGCAGAGACGCTTATGCATTTCGTCAACATGTGGCTGCAGCAAGGCGAAACAGGAAAGTGCCAATGATTCCTGAGTTTGATCAGTACCCGGTTTTTTATTTTACCAATCATCACGGCATCCAGGGCCCCGGCCCTGTTATGTGTATGCCTGACCATTTTTATAAACTCGATTTTGAATTAGAAGTCGCTATTGTTATATCTAAACTCGGCAGAAACATTCCTGCTGAAGAAGCAGATGAATATATAGCGGGTTTAATGATTATGAACGATATAAGTGCGCGCACTTTACAAATGGAAGAGATGATGTTGAACCTTGGGCCTGCAAAAGGAAAAGATTTTTCAACAGCAATCGGCCCATCGTTGGTAACGCTTGATGAGCTGGAAGAATTTGAAGTTGCTGCCAAAGAAAACCATGTTGGTAAAAGCTGGAATTTAAAAATGAAATGCAGCATAAACGGCGTGCAGGTAAGCGAAGGAAATTTAAGTGATATGGACTGGACGTTTGCAGAAATTATTGAACGAGCATCTTATGGTGCAACATTATATCCCGGTGATGTTATTGGCAGCGGAACCGTTGGCACGGGCTGCTTTCTTGAACTTAACGGCACAGGAAAATTAAATGATGAAAATTATAAAGAACAGTGGTTACAGGAAGGAGATGTGATTGAAATGGAAGTAGAACAATTAGGAAAACTCATCAATATAATTACAAAAGAAGAAAGTGATTTTTCTATTTTAGAAAAGAAGAAACAGCATTCATAAATAAGCATACATACAATTTGTTTTATTAGGTATTTAATTATGAAATCAATAGACATAAATCAGCTTAAGCTTGGCGAAAAAATGAACTGGCTGCAATATGCAATTGCGCCACGACCAATTGCATTAGCCAGCACTATTGATAAGCACGGAACTGTAAACTTAAGCCCGTTTAGTTTTTTTAATTTGTTTTCATATAATCCTGCAATTGTAATTTTTTCACCTTCACTCAGAGGGCGTGATAATTCAACAAAACATACGCTTGAAAATATTAAAGAAGTTGCGGAAGTTGTTATCAATATTTGTGATTATGATATAGTGCAACAAACAAGTCTTTCAAGCTGCGAATATCCTGGTCATGTAGATGAATTTTTAAAAGCCGGTTTCAATAAATTACCATCAACTATAATAAAACCGCCACGTGTAAAAGAAGCAAAAGTGCAGATGGAATGTAAAGTGCTTGAAATAAAAAGTTTGGGAGAAACCGGTGGCTCCGGACAACTGGTGATTGCAGAAGTTGTATGCATGCATGTGAATGAATCTATTCTCACTGATGATGGTTTGATGATTGATCAAACTAAGCTGCATCATGTGGCAAGACTTGGCGGCAACTGGTATTGTGTTGTGAATAAAGACAATCTTTTTGAAGTTGAAAAACCAAACAGGGAATTAGGAATTGGCATTGATTCGCTGCCACAAAACATACGCGAAAGCGAAATACTTACAGGCAATAATCTTGCGCAGTTGGCAAATACAAGAGAGATTCCTTTTATAAATGCTGCGTTTGAAGATGAACAACTGAAAAATATTTTTCAGTATTATTCAATCAATCCTGATGAAATGGAAAAAGAATTACATCAATATGCAAAGCAATTGCTTGATGAAAACAAAGTGCATGAAGCATGGCAGGTTTTGTTGGCAAACGAATAATTACGCCACCGCTTCTTTGTTATACTTACTTCTATATTCAACAGGTGATAAACCTGTGATCTTTTTAAATGTTGTTCTAAACGCTTTTGGATCAGTATAGCCAACATCATACATTACTTCATTCACATTTTTTCTTCCAACTTCAAGGTTCTTTTTTGCCGCTTCAATTTTCACACGCTGAATATATTCAATCACTGTATTTGAAGTTGCTTTTTTAAACCTACGCTCCATATTTCTTCTTCCTAATGCAAACATTGATGCAAGCTGGTCAACCGTAATCCTGTCTTCAAAATTATTTTCTATAAACTCCTGCGCTTTTTTTATCGGTTCATCATCGTGCGTCTTTTGCCCCTGGAAAATAATAAATGGCGATTGGCTTATTTTATCAATATCAATCATAAATCTTTTTGCAATAAGAATAGCCATATTTCTTCCTGCATATTTTTCAATAATATATACCAATAGATTTAAAAATGAATAAGCGCCGCCGCTTGTATAAATGCCATCATCTTCTGTAATAATTTTATCATCAACAAGATTTACTTCAGGAAAAAGTTCCCTGAAACTATTGGCCGCGCTCCAATGCGTTGAGCATTGTTTACCATTTAATAAACCCGTTCCGGCAAGAAAAAAAGATGCAATGCAAAGCGTTGCAATTTCGGCGCCTTTACTATGTTGATCCATTATCCATGGAATAAACTTCGCGTTATATTTCATCACATCTTCAGGCTTGCCATGAATTGCCGGAATAATTATAAGATCCGTTTTTTTAACGTCTTCAATCATTACATCAGGGCCAATTGTAAACAGTTTATTTCGCTGGCTCGTTTCTTCTGCAATTCCAACAAGCTGTACTTTAAATAAAGGCGATTCACCCATTTCGCGGCGCACTGTATTTACTTCATTCATAATCTGGTGCGTGCCTTCAATATTTACAACACTTGTGTGGCCTTGCGGAATAAGAATTGATATGTGTTTCATGACCAGGATTTTTTGCGATTTAACTGATGAACTTGATAACATATCCAGGTGAATCAGAAAATCAGATTAATTATGGGTACAAACATATAGAATCTTTTTGTCGCAATCAACCCCTTATATTGGCGTATTTGCACCGCTTATAATTTATTTATACGCAATAGGTTTGTACTATTAATTTATAAAAGATGGAAAAGCTAATTTTTGAAAACGATATAAAGGCTTTTGGTATTGAAGTAAAAAGTTTTCCCGCTGGTATTGATGAAGCATTTAATGATCTGATTAATAAAACAGGAGATGCTGCAGGTAAAAGAAATTATTATGGTGTAAGTAATATGGATAGCAATGGAAAGATGATTTACAAAGCACTTGCTGAAGAAAAATATGAAGGCGAATCAAAAAAATATAACTACGACGAATGCATAATTGAAAAAGGAGAATACTTCTTTGACGTGTTGAAAGATTGGCAGTCTAAAACGAATTGTATAAAAGAT
>JBDUBY010000365.1:0-13890 GCA_040003735.1 Parafilimonas sp. | reverse complement strand
CATAATGAAAGCAATGAACTAAGTTCAATTTTGAAATTGATACGTGCAAAAGATTACAATGATTATGTTGAAGCAACTTCAACGTTTGAATGCCCTTCGCAAAATATTGTTTTTGCAGATAAGGCTGGTGATATTGCCATTCACCAACAAGGAAAATTTCCTGCATTATGGTATAGACAGGGAGATTTTATTATGCCCGGCACTGATAGCAGTTACAGGTGGCAGGCTTATATTCCGGATAGCCTTCAAATGATCATGCATAATCCTGAAAGAGGTTTCGTAAGCAGTGCAAATCAAAATCCATATGATACAAGATTGTATCCTTATTACATGCCTGCATATTTTTCTTTTTATAGAGGAAGATTGATCAATCGTTATTTATCTTCTATGCAAAACATTACTACAGATGATATGGAAAAACTGCAAACCAGTTTTTATAATTTATTGGCTGAAGAAGGTCTACCAGTTTTATTAAATAACATTTCTTTCTCGAAATTGAATGAAAAAGAAAGAAATTATTTATCAAATGTTTCATCATGGAATTTAATGAATGATTCTTCATCTGTTGGCGCAACCATTTTTAAGCTTTGGGTTGATAGTTCTATAAGTAAAATTTATGGTGATGAATTGAATCATGCATCTTTACCTGTGCCGACGATTGAGCCAGGCACATTAATAAGTAATATCAAAAAAGATTCAGCTAAGTTATTTGCAGATGATATAAATACACCTGCACATGAAACAGTTGAAGATGATATTACCGCTGCGTTTAAAAGCATTGTTCCGGTGCTTGAAAAAGCCAAGCAAAATAACGCATTGGAATGGGGAAAGTTTAAAGATGGCGGCATTGTGAGTTTGCTCAAAATTCCTGCATTCAGCAGGTTGCATCTTAATGTTGGCGGAGGAGCAAATATTATAAATGCATTCGAAAAAATTCATGGGCCAAGCTGGCGCATGATTGTTGAATTAACAGATGATATAAATGCTTACGGTGTTTATCCAGGCGGACAAAGTGGCAACCCGGGAAGCAAATATTATGATGATTTTATAAACACATGGGCTGCGGGAAAATATTATCGCATTCATTTGTACAAAAAGGAAACGATGGCATCGCAAAAAAATAATTTAGGCAAAATTGTTTTCAGCAAAAACTAAAATATAAAATGAAATTTATTGTTGTTATTATATTAACTGCATTGCTTGGTTACGCTGCGCCCTTATATTTTTCATGGTGGAGTTTTGCTGTTTGCTCTTTTATAATTGCATTCTTTGTTCATCAAAAACCATTCATTGCTTTTGTTGCAACATTCCTTGGATTATTTTTATTATGGGGAATTATGGCAATGATGATTGATAATGCGAATAACCATTTACTATCTCAAAAAATTGCACAAGTATTACAGCTAAATGGTTCATCAATTTTATTGATATTAATAACTGCTTTAGTTGGCGGATTGGTTTCGGGCTTTGCAGGTTTATCTGCAAGTCTTGCCCGTAAACCCAGGTATTAATTTCTTCTTAAACAAATCTTGAAAAAAAATCCTTGGCGAGAATTCTTGATATAATTCCTTATAAAATTTTACCTGCACAAATGGGCGGACAAAAAGGTATTGCATTCTTTTGCAAATATCTTGGTGAAGAAAATGAACTGACGGCAGTTTCAGTAGATGATAATGAGATAAATCTCGCTGAAACATATACAATGATTCCTTTGTTCAGCAAAAAAAGAATACGATACTTAAACCCATTTTATATTTTTCAGATCAAAAAAATAATAAAAGAAAAAAATATACAGAATGTAATAACAGAGCATCCTTACATGGCCTGGATGGGTTGGTTTTTAAAAAAGAATGCCGGCATAAAATGGTTCGTACATTCTCATAACATAGAATTTGAACGTTTTAAAACACTTAATAAATCGTGGTATAAACTTTTAAAAATCTATGAAATATGGTCTTATAAGAATGCTGATATCGTTTTTTTTAAAACAAATGAAGACATAGAATTTGCTATAAATAATTTAATGATTGAGAAAAAAAATGCAGTGCTTGTTCCATTTGGTGTTGAGATAAAAGAAATGCCTTTGGATAAAGCAGAGCAAAAAAATAAGATTTGTTCTCAATATAATATTTCGCAAAACACAACCTTACTTCTATTTAATGGAGCATTGGATTACAAGCCAAACACAGATGCTTTATCGTTTATTCTTGATGAAATAAACCCTTTATTATTAGATCATGCAACTTTAGATTATCGCATAATAATTTGCGGAAGAGGTTTGCCTGCATCTTTTAATAAGCTTAAAAATTATGCAGATAAAAATGTTATTTATGCCGGCTTTGTTGATGATGTGGTTTCTTACTTTAAAGCAACAGATATCTTTCTAAATCCTGTTGTAACCGGCGGTGGCGTAAAAACAAAAATTGTAGAAGCAATGGGTTATGGGGCAACGGTAATTTCATGCGCAACTGGTGCCGCAGGTATAGAAATTTCTGTTTGTGGCGAAAAAATAAAAATTGTTGCTGATAACAATTCAAATGCATTTGCATCTGAAATAATCAATCTTAAAAATGCATCTGGGCATACACCTTCTTCTTATTACAACTATTACTATTGGGAGAATATTGTAAAAAAAATACAGCCCTTATTTATAGGTTAAAGCAATTTTTTCAAGTTTTTAATAATTTTTAAGCAATTGCATCAAAAATCAATATTTACCATATTTTCGCATTCAGATGTTACACAGTTAGCCATTCTTCCTGAACGTTTCCAGTAAATGTTTTCGGTTTGGGGTTTCTGTTCTCATTTTTAATAACTAAATTTTTTTTATGAACATTTATGTAGGAAACTTAAACTGGAGCCTAACAAGCGATGATCTTTACAACATGTTTACCCCTTATGGTGAAGTTGTTTCGGCAAAAATCATCACAGATAAATTCAACAATAACCGCAGCAAAGGTTTTGGTTTTGTTGAAATGAGTGACGATGAAGCTGCACGCCAGGCAATCAGCAATCTGCACGACACAGACTTATCAGGCAGAAAAATTATTGTAAACGAATCAGCTCCGCGTAAAGAAGGCGAAGGTGGCGCTGGTGGCGGCGGTTACAAAAAGAAAAGCTTTGGTGGCAGTGGCGGCGGTGGTGGATACAATCGTGGCGGCAGCGGCGGTGGCGGTGGAAACCGTGGCGGCAGCGGCGGCGGTGGTGGATACAACCGTAATCGTGGCGGAGAAGGTGGCGGCGGTGGCTATAATCGCTATTAATCTTTTTCTGATAAAGCACCTAAAACGAATTGAGAAGTTTCTTTACCGAAGCTTCTTTTTTTATGTCCTATCAACCACTAAGCTGTTGCAACTATTCGCGCAACTATTCTTAAAAAGAAATGCAAACAGAACAATTAAATATTTTAATTGAATATATTCATCTTGTTCAATTCTTATTTTTTTAATTAAAAAATAAGAATTCTTACCAATTTTTATCTATTTTGCCTGCCTTTTCTATCAAAATCAAATAAATAACCCCAAAAATAAATTTATGGATTATAAGCAAATTCAGGAGTTGATTAAACTAATAAATAAAAGCAACATCGGGGAAGTAAGTATTGAAGAAAATGATTTTAAAATAACAATCAAACAAAAAAAAGAAAAAGAACCGCAGACAGCTTATATCACACAGCCTGCAATGCAATCTCCTTTTGTATACCAGGCGCCTCCTGCCTTATCATCACAAACACAAGCTGGCCAGGCATTAACTGATACAACAAATAATACTCAAAAGCCCGATAATCTTATCACAATAAAGAGCCCGATGATTGGAACTTTTTATAAAAGGCCATCTCCCGATAAACCAATATTTGTAGAAGTTGGCGATGACATATCTCCGGGAAAAGTAGTATGCATAATTGAAGCCATGAAGCTGTTTAATGAAATTGAAAGTGAAGTAAGTGGAAAAGTTGTAAAAATTCTTGTTGAAGATTCCAGCCCGGTTGAATACGATCAGCCTTTGTTTTTGGTAGAACCAAATTAATTTGAAAGTAACTGCAATTGATCCTGCTTTAGTGGGAGAAATCATTTTTGAATTGCTTTTATGAGTTTTCAAATTATCACATCTTAAATTTTCAAATTAAAAACGTGTTTAAAAAAATACTTATAGCGAATCGTGGTGAAATTGCCCTTCGTATTATTAGAACCTGCAGAGAAATGGGCATTAAAACTGTAGCGGTTTATTCAACCGCTGATAAAGATAGTTTGCATGTACGTTTTGCTGATGAAGCTGTTTGTATCGGCAAGCCGCAAAGCGCAGATTCGTACTTAAATATTCCTCACATAATTGCTGCATCCGAAATTACAAATGCTGATGCAATTCATCCTGGTTATGGCTTTCTTGCAGAGAACTCAAAGTTTGCCCAGATTTGTACTGATCATGGAATTAAATTTATCGGGCCAACACCTGATATGATAAATTCCATGGGCGATAAAATTACTGCCAAAGAAACAATGATAAAAGCAGGCGTTCCTGTTGTGCCTGGCGGAAAAGGATTATTAAGTAACACGAACGAAGCAAAATCACTTGCTAAAGAAATTGGCTACCCCGTAATTTTAAAGGCAACTGCAGGTGGCGGCGGTAAAGGCATGCGTGTTGTGTGGCAGGAATCTGAGATTGAGCATGCTTACAATACAGCGAAGATTGAAGCAGCTGCGTCATTCAAGAATGATGGTATTTACATGGAAAAATTTGTTGAGGAACCACGACATATAGAAATACAGGTTGCGGGTGATCAATACGGAACTGTGTGTCATTTAAGCGAACGTGATTGCAGCATTCAACGCAGGCACCAAAAACTGGTTGAAGAATCTCCGTCTCCATTTATGACACCGGAACTACGGGATAAAATGGGCGCAGCGGCCATAAAAGCTGCATCAGCTATAAATT
The DNA here is from genome assembly GCA_040003735.1 of Parafilimonas sp. Lineage (GTDB taxonomy): Bacteria > Bacteroidota > Bacteroidia > Chitinophagales > Chitinophagaceae > Parafilimonas. The sequence continues at coordinate 8,958 of JBDUBY010000365.1, read as the reverse complement.
ATGAAAGCGTTGGTACAATTGAATTTTTGGTTGATAAGCATCGTAATTTTTATTTCATGGAAATGAATACGCGCATCCAGGTTGAACATTGTGTTACTGAAGAAGTGATCAATTTTGATTTGATAAAAGAGCAGATAAAAATTGCAATGGGTGAAAAAATTTCAGGTGAAAATTATTTTCCACAAATGCACGCTATTGAATGCCGGATAAATGCTGAAGATCCATATAATGATTTTCGCCCGTCACCAGGCAAAATAAATGTATTAAATACTCCTGGCGGACATGGTGTGCGTGTTGATAGCCACGTATATGCGGGATACGTAATTCCTCCATATTATGATTCAATGATTGGAAAGCTTATTACTGTTGCACGTACAAGAGATGAAGCTTTAGATACAATGTATCGTGCTTTAAGCGAATACGTAATTGATGGTGTAAAAACTACAATTCCATTTCATCTTCAACTAATGAAGAATGAAGATTTCCGCAAAGGAAATTTTACAACTAAATTTTTAGATGGCTTTAAAATGCAATAAAAAACTTTATTGATTTTTATTTACATTAATAACACGCACATAAAAAATTCCATTATCAATAACTACTTTTTTACCCTCTTTAGTATCGGCTTCACCTTTAAAGGTTCCGCTTAAATAACCGCCGGTTGTATCAGTAATTGTTATATTAAAACCTTTGTAGGTATTGCCAATATAATCATCATCAATATTGTTGGCCCATAATTTATTCAGATCAGAAATTACAATTTCTGCATACTCATTATAGCTGGGTTGTGCATGCGGCAAAACATATGGTAATGATTTATTATGAAGGTCAGGATTAATAAAATGCAGTTGAAGCTGCAAAGATTTTTTACTGTTAAGCCTGATTAGATTTATGTGATCAAGATGAATTGTAGTGTCCTGATAATAGGCATTACTGAAAGTATCCGTTGTATTTGTAATCGTATTAAAACATATTGATGTAGTATTAAAATTACCACGGATGTATTCAGGATTTGCAGGATCACAATCGTAATTACCTAATATTTCTTTTTGCGAATCATCGGGAAGCGGAGCAAATTGTTTTTTTGTGCAGGCATTTAAAAACGTAAATAAAAGGCACAGGTAAAGGCACGTTTTGTGGTTAAACATAGTGATTGGATATTGAGTAGTAAAAATATGCAGTCACAAAAGTAGTTTTGGTATAAAACGTAGTTTTTAAAATCCGAATCAGTCAAATTAATTGAAATAAACAGGTTTATATTGCAATATGAGCTATGAAAATACGCTTAAATATTTGTACGAACATTTGCCAATGTTCAGCCGCATCGGGGCAGCAGCTTATAAAACAGATATCAGTAATACAAAGCAATTATGTGCTTCATTAGGCAATCCTCAAACAAAATTTAAAAGCATACATATTGCCGGCACAAATGGCAAAGGTTCTGTAAGTCACATGCTGGCTGCTATTTTGCAAACCGCAGGATATAAAACAGGCTTATATACTTCGCCGCATTTAAAAGATTTCAGGGAAAGGATTAAGATAAATGGCGAAATTTGCAGTAAAGATTTTATTGTTGATTTTACTGATAAAATAAAACCACAAATTGAAAAATTAGAACCGTCCTTTTTTGAAATAACAGTAGCAATGGCTTTTGATTATTTTGAGCAGCGGGAAATTGATATTGCTGTTATTGAAACAGGTTTGGGCGGAAGACTTGATAGTACAAATGTTATAACACCTGAGCTTTCTATTATTACAAACATTGGATGGGATCACATGAATATTTTAGGTGATACTTTAGAGAAAATTGCTTTTGAAAAAGCTGGCATCATCAAACAAAATATTCCTGCAATAATTGGCGAGGTTATAAGCGAAACAAAACATGTTTTTGATGAATGTGCAAAAGAAAAAAATGCTGCACTTATATATGCGCAACAAAATTTTTATGTGCAGGATTTTAGTTATCAGCATCACCAGTTAAAAGCAGAAGTGGTTGATAAGAGAAAGAATGAGCATCATGTTTATAACCTGGATTTGCCCGGCGTTTATCAAATAAAAAATATAATTAGCGTTTTAGAAGCGGTTCATCAATTGCAAATACAAGGCTGGAAGATTGAACAATCTCATGTTGACAATGCCTTAAAAAAAGTAAAGCATTTAACCGGATTGCATGGAAGATGGGAAAAGATAAAAGATGATCCAACCGTTATTGTTGATGTTGCGCACAACGTTGATGGTATTAAACAATTGATGGAGCAAATTGAATTAGTAAGTTATAATGAACTGCATTTGGTAATTGGATTTGTAAAAGATAAAGACATTACAAACATTTTGGCTTTACTACCTAAAACAGCAAACTATTACTTTACAAAAGCACAAATACCACGTGCTTTAAATGAAAACGATTTGAAAATTTTGGCAGAAAAGAATGATTTAAAAGGAAAAACTTTTGCCGATGTAAATATTGCTTTAAAAGAAACGCTAACACATGCTAACAAAGACGATTTAATTTTAATTTTTGGAAGCGTCTTTTTAGTCGGTGAAGTATATTATTTATAACTCAATTTACCCAAATATTTCAATGCATAATAAATGGTGGTTATGTGCATTGATTGCATGATTTTATTTTCATCAACTAACTGTATTAGTTCATCAAAACTCAATTCTAAAATTTCTATTTCTTCATTTGCATCAAGTGATTGTTCTTTTATTTTTTTGCCGCCTGTTGCCAAAAACATGTGCATTAAATTGGTGTTGGTTGATGGATTTGCAGAAATTTTTCCAAGCGGTTTTATTTCATCAAATACATAACCTGTTTCTTCAAGCAATTCACGTTTTATTCCTTCTTCAAACGATTCTCCTTTTTCAACAACACCGCCGGGCAATTCAATTCCAACTTCGTTAAGTGCATGACGATACTGCTTCGTCATTATAATTTTTCCTTCTGCAGTTACAGGAAAAGCTGTTGCCCATTCAGGAAATTCAAATACAAAATAATCATTAACGATTGTGCCATCATTTTTTTTGCATGTATCTTTTCTTACGGTAAACCATGTTTCATGCGATAAATATTCTGATGATAATGTTTTCCATTTTAAATGATCATCCATCGTAGTTATAAATTATAATTTATGAATGATAAGTGTGAATTGAATTTACTTATAACTCATAATTCATCACTTATAAATTAATTACCAATTACTTCTTTCACGCAGGTTTGTAATATGTGCCAGGTGATGTTTGCCATGCCACGCATACATGCCCAATAAATCCCAAACACTAATTTCTTTTTTTTGTTCAGGATGATAAACGGTGCGATTCCACTCTTCATCTTTCAAGTCTTCAAGCATTGCAACTAATCGTCTATGCAATGCATGTAATAATGTAACCGAAATATTTATTGGTAACAATTTTACATCATTCAATAAAACCCACGCATCCTGGTCGTAAGTTTTTATGGTAGGATTATTTTCTGTAAGCGCAAGCCTTAAACGTATGTATGCATTCATGTGGCTGTCCGCAATATGATGCACCAATTGATGTACTGTCCAGCCACCTTCGCGATAAGGCGTTTTCAACTGGTGCTCATCTAAATTTTGTGTTGCTAATTCTAATTCAGATGGAAGAAACTTTAAATCAAGCAGCCATTCATTTTTTTGCTTTTGTGAGAATGGTTGTGTTAAAAAATTTCCTTTTGGATAACGAATGTCTTCTGTCATATTTTTCTATGATAAGTAAATGGCAGACATAAATTTCATTTCACGCCTCGCCAAAATGTAAATTATTATTTCGCCAAGCTTTGAATTACATCATACTTGGTTACAATATGATAATCGCCTTTCTCATCTTTTGCCAGCACAGCACCATTACCTTTGTTTATTAAACTTCCCAAACGTTCAACAGGTGTATCAAATTCTACCAATGGATAAGCGTTCTCCATAACACTATCAACACTTGCTTCTTTCAATTCAGGATTATCAAATACCTTTTGAAATAATCCTGTTTCACTAATTGCACCAACAGGTCCGTTACCATTCATTACAGGAATATTTTCAATATCAAATTTCTTCATTAGTTCAACTGCTTCTGCAACAGTTTGTGTTGGCTGAATCGTAACCAATTTTTTTCCTGCTCGTGAATTTACAATGTCTTTAAATGTTTTCACATCAAGAAAACCGCGCTCCATCATCCATTGATCATTATAAATTTTTGCAACATAACGGCTGCCATGATCATGAAAAATACAAACTACAACGTCATCTTTTTTTAGTTTGCTTTTTAACTGCATCAAACCCTGCAAACAACTTCCTGCACTATATCCTATAAAAATTCCTTCTTCTTTTGAGATACGACGCGCCATAACAGCACCATCTTTATCTGTTACCTGTTCAAATAAATCAATCACGCTCATATCATAATTTGCAGGTATAAAATCTTCGCCAAAACCTTCGCTGATATATGGATGTACTTCATTCATATCAACTTCGCCTGTTCTAAAATATTTTGTAAGCAATGATCCAAAAACATCAATCGCCCATATTTGTATGTCAGGATTTTTTTCTTTCAAAAACATCGCCGTTCCTGTAACTGTTCCGCCGGTTCCTGCAGTGCAAACAAGATGTGTGATCTTGCCTTCTGTTTGTTCCCAAATCTCCGGACCTGTTGTTTCGTAATGCGCTAACCGATTTGCAAGATTATCGTACTGATTAAAAAAGTAAGAGTTTGGAATTTCTTTTGACAACCTTGCAGCAACTGAATAATAACTGCGCGGATCATCAGGTTCAACATTCGTTGGGCAAACGATCACCTCTGCTCCCACTGCTTTTAAAATATCACTTTTTTCTTTGCTTTGTTTATCAGTTGTTGCAAAAATGCATTTATAGCCTTTAACGCATGCAGCAAGCGCCAAACCCATTCCCGTATTTCCGCTTGTACATTCAATTATAGTTCCACCAGGTTTTAACTTGCCTTCCTGTTCTGCAACTTCAACCATTTTCAAAGCCATTCTATCTTTAATAGAATTACCAGGGTTAAAATAATCCACTTTTGCAAGCACCGTGCAAGGCAGGTCTTTTGTTATTTTATTTAGCTTGATAAGTGGCGTATTACCTATTGTTTCTAAAATATTATTCTTCCACATAAATCACAATGTTTGCGCGAAAATACATTTTTACAACGGATAGCTTTTACCTTCGCAGCTTTCTGTTTTTTGTTTATCGAAAGTTTTTAAAAAATGAGAATTTATTTTGATAATGCCGCAACCACACCGCTCGACTCAGAAGTGCTTAATGCAATGATGCCTTATTTAACAACACATTTTGGCAATCCATCTTCTATTTATAGTTATGGAAGAGAAACAAGAATGGCGGTTGAAAATGCGCGTAAAACAGTTGCAAAAATTTTAGGCGCAAATCCCGGTGAAATATTTTTTACGAGTGGTGGAACAGAAAGCACCAACATGGCAATATGCGCTGCTGTTTCTGATTTAGGTTGCGAAAGAATTATCGCTTCGCCATTAGAACATCATGCAACATTACACACCGTTGAGCATTTACATAAGCAAAAAAATATTGAACTTGAATTTGTAAAAGTTTTGCCGAACGGGCATATTGATTTGATTGATTTGGAAAGATTGCTTTCCTCATCCACAAAAAAAACATTGGTAACATTAATGCATGCCAATAACGAAATTGGAAACATTACCGACATAAATGCTGTTGGTGAATTATGTAAAAAATATAATGCGCTTTTTAATTGCGACACTGTTCAAACAGTTGGTCATTTTCCATTTAATCTTCATTCAATGCCTGTTGATTTTATAAATGGCGCTGCACATAAATTTCATGGACCAAAAGGTGTTGGCATTGTTTACATTAGCGAGAAAAATAAAATAAAACCTTTTATACAAGGTGGCTCGCAGGAAAGAAATATGCGTGCCGGAACAGAAAATATTTATGGTATTGTTGGTTTTGCAAAAGCACTTGAACTGGCAACAAAAAATTACGAAGCAGATAAAACTTACATCAACGATTTAAAAAATTACATGCTTGAAAAATTGAAAGGAAATATTATAGATGTAAGTTTTAACGGTGATGTAAAAGGTTGCAGTTTATATACCGTTCTTAGCGCAAATTTTAAAAAAACGGATAAAAGCGAAATGATTTTATTTAATCTTGATATCAATAATATTTGTGCCAGCGGCGGCAGCGCCTGTACCAGCGGCGCTAATGTTGGCAGCCACGTAATTAATGCAATCAATCCAAATTCCGATTGCGTAACAGTACGTTTTTCTTTCAGTAAAAACAATACAAAAGAAGAAATTGATACAGTTGTTGAAAAGCTAAAAGAAATTATTTAATTGTAATGAGCGAATCTATTCATTACAACAATTGCCCTGTTTGTGAAAGCAACAATATAAGTTTTGTATTAAAAGCAAAAGACGAAACAGTAAGTAAAAAAGATTTTGAAATTTGGGAATGTTCGGATTGTAAGCTTCGTTTTACGCAAGATGTTCCGGATGAACAAAACATTGGTGAGTATTATAAATCTTCAGCGTATATATCTCATTCAAATACTTCAAAAGGGTTAGTAAATAAATTATATCATACCGTTCGTTCATTCACTTTACAATCCAAAAAAAATCTTATTAAAAAAAGCGCCAATAAGCAACAAGGTAATTTATTGGAAATTGGTGCGGGAACAGGCGCATTTGCATCAACCATGAAAAAAAATGGCTGGAATGTTACTGCACTTGAGCCGGATGAAACAGCACGAATAAATGCAAAGAGAGATTTTGATATTGATCTTTTACCCGCAGAAAATTTATTTAATCTTACGCCAAACACATTTGATGTAATTACGCTTTGGCATGTTTTGGAACATGTACATGAATTGCATAAATATCTTGATAAGTTTTATTCTTTATTAAATGATGGCGGAACATTAATTATTGCTGTTCCAAATTATACCAGTTACGACGCAAATATTTATACTGATAATTGGGCTGCATACGATGTACCAAGGCATCTTTATCATTTCTCTCCAAAAAGTATGCATACACTTTTAATCAATCACAAATTCAAATCAGTTCAACAAAAGCCAATGTGGTTTGATAGTTTCTACGTAAGCCTTTTAAGCGAAAAGTATGCGACTAAAAAAAATAATTTTTTTAAGGCTTTTATAAATGGCGCTATATCAAATTTTAAAACGTTTGGCAAACCGGAAAACGGAAGCTCAATTATTTACATTTCAAAAAAGTAGTTTGGCATTGTATCTGCCTATCTCTCAAAAGATTTAAGCAAAATACCCCTGCTTAGTAATTTCATTATAACAATGCTGGCGCTATTTTTAAGAATAAAACAAACAACTGATTGAACGCAAAAAAAGTAACCAGGAAGATTTTAAAAGTTTTTGCATGGATTATAGGTATTGTAATATTCTTAATCCTGCTTGTTTATATATTGATACAGGTGCCTGCCGTACAAAATTTTGCAAAGAATAAAGTAGTGGCGTATGTACAAAATAAAATTAAAACGAAAGTTGAGATTGGTAAACTAAGTCTTGATTTTCCAAAACGTCTTGTTTTGGAAAATGTGTATTTCGAAGATCAGAAAAAAGACACATTATTATATGGCGGAAAAATACGCGTTGATATTTCTTTGTTCAAATTGTTAAGCAACGAAGTTGATTTGCAGTATTTAGAACTGAACAGCATTAAAGCGCATATTTATCGCAAATATCCTGATACCACTTTCAACTTCGATTATATAGTAAAAGCTTTTGCGAGTAGCGATACAATCACTAAACAACCAACTGATACAACTGCACCAATGAAGTTTAATATTGGTAAAATTGTATTTAAAAATATTACTACAACTTTTAGAGATGATGTAAGCGGCAACAATGTATATTTTTACCTTGGTAATTTTTCTACTACAATAAAAACCTTTGAACCTGATAAACTAATTTATAAGATTGGCGATATTAATATCGCCGATGTAAATACAAAGATTTACCAGTATAAACCACTTATTAAAAATAAAGACAGCTTAAGCCCTGTTGCGCCACCTTCGGCATCTTCAGTAAGTCCAACAATAGAACTTAATAGTGTTTCATTTAACAAGATTTTATTCAACTATCGAAATGATGTTTCGGCACTTGCAGCCTTTTTAAATATTGGGGAGTTAAGTACACATCCGCAAAATATCAATCTACAAAATCTAGATGTTAATCTTAAAGATTTTGTACTGAATAATACAATTGCAAAAGTTACACTTGGAAAATCTGAAGAAGCGAAAGCCACAAAAGATGTTGTAGCGGCAAAAACTGACAGCCAGTTAAATAACCCGTGGAAGTTTGAACTTGCTAAAATTGATTTTAAAAATAATGAACTGATTTATGATGACAACAATAAGCCAGCTTTAAAAGAGGGTTTTGATAACGGCCATTTGCACATCAGGAATTTTATATTTAATGCAAATGATTTAAGTTTTACACCGGCAATTTTCCAGGGAAATATCGATCAACTTTCTTTTAATGAAAAGAGCGGATTAGCCCTTCAGAAACTTCATACAAAATTTTATTATAGTGATAGCGGCGCATCGCTAACGGATTTATTATTACAAACTGATGGAACAGTTTTGCAAAATCATCTTATTGTAAAATATCCTTCAATTGATGCTGCAACAAAAAACCCGGGAAATGTTTATGTAGATGCTGATCTTACAAATTCAAAGATTGCAGTAAAAGATCTTCTTGCTTTTATGCCATCTTACAAAAGAAATTTACAGGCATATAAAGTAACTTCTATAAAATTAAATGCAAAGGCAAAAGGTTACATTAAAGATCTTTCAATTCCTGTTTTTGAAGTAAGCGGTTTTGGAGATACGTATGTAAAATTATCGGCGCAGTTAAAAGGTTTGCCTGATGCAAAACGTGCTTACTATAATGTAAACATCA